>JBFLXB010000002.1:0-169201 GCA_040757335.1 Nitrospirota bacterium
GAGTGCTGGCGGGGGCGGCGGGGGAAGCGGGGGGGCGATACGGTTGATTGCCAATACCATCACCGGCAGCGGGAGCCTGTCTGCCACTGGTGGCGCGAGCCAGAGCGTGCTCTACTTCACCACGGGGTGTGCCACGGGGTCATCGGGCAAAGGCGGTGACGGCCGCATCCGTATTGAGGCGGCCACGATCAGCCTGACCGGCTCGGCCTCGCCTGCGATCGTGGGCTCGTTTGCTCCGGGCCAGATCAGCGTGCCTGGGTTGCCAACCTTGGCCATCACCTCTGTCGGCGGGGTCGCGGCGCCGGCTGTGCCGACCGGCAGCGCGGATGTCACGCTTCCCTTCAACATCAGCAATCCCGTGGACGTTGTGCTCTCCGCATCCGGCATTCCGGTGGGGACGGTCATCAAGGTCACGGTGACACCGTCCGCCGGCGCGGTGACGAGCGTGAACAGCTCGCCGCTCGCGGGCACGACCTCGTCGTCTTCAGCCACCGCGCCGGTCACCATCGTTGGCGGGCACAGCGTGATCGCGGCCGCGGCCACGTTCACCGTGAGTCAAGCCTCGGCCATGGGCATTCAGGCGCCGGAGTATTACGCCGGCGAGCCGGTCGAGTTCGTACGGCTGGCCGCGACGTATGGGGGTAGGGCGACGTGGAGCTACGTGACTCGGAGCGGGAAAGAGGTCGCCGTCGTGCGGTAGAGTGGGGCCGCTCCTCAGGCCCGACGGCTGACGTGGTGTTCGATGCCTTGCGCCGCGGATTCGCTCAAGCTGCTGCGCATGGCCAGGCCGACATTGACTCTGGATCCAGTTTTCCAGTATTCTAACTTCCAGAAAATCCACCTTTCAAATCAAAGTCGAGATGATCGATGGCTGGTAGACGAACAATCAAGACTCGCTTAATCAAGCCGTTGGCCAAGGGCCAGATCACGCTGCCCGTGGCGGTTCGACGGCAGCTGGGCATCAACGAGGAGACGCTCCTCCGAGTCAGCGTCAAGGCCGGAAAGATCGAGATTGTCCCAGTGCGTCCGGTGGAGGGCGTCGCGGAGATGCGAGATTACACCAAGGCACAGATCGCCCGGTTCCTGGCCGAGGATCGCATCGATTCGAGGACGGCAGCCCGGGTTCGCCGCCTGCTTGGTAAACGATCTGCGGCGTGACCGCTGTCACGCGGGTATTCCTCGACGCATGCGTTTTCGTGGCGGCTGCGGGCTCGCGGACCGGCGGCTCCGCACTGGTCCTTGAGCTCTCCCAACGCCGACTGGTCCGCACCCTGGCCACCCAGCGCATCTTGCTCGAAGCCGAACGAAATATTCGCGGCAAGATGGGTGTGGAGGCTCTAGGGCAGTTTTATCACGACATCGGCAACGCTCACCTCCGAGTAGTGAGTCCACCTAGCCAGGCAGCGCTCCAGTCCGTCGAAGGGCTCATCGACCCGAAAGATGCCCACGTGCTGGCTTCCGCCATTGCGAGCCGTGTGACCATCCTGCTGACCCTGGACCGAAAGCACTTCATGACACCAGCCCTTCGGAATGCGGATTTGGGGTTCTCGATTCAGACGCCGGGAGACTTCTTGCGGGCGTGGTCGGCAGGGGAGTGAAGGGGCGATACACTGCCCGCGACCCGCCGTCACCCTCCCTGACCCCTCCCCGATGCCGGGGCGCGACCTCAACAAACGAATGCGCGGCCTCCCATTTCTTTTCTTGGTCCCCTTCAAGAAACGTCCCCGCGTCTGCCGGCATACTCCCGGTGGGCGAATCTCCTCCCCGTGCTGGTGGGGATCGCCTTCGCCGGGGTTCTCGTCGTCCCGAGCTCTGGGGCGCGGCCCGCTGAGCGGGAAGACGGTCGCCTGCAGGAGCTGATCGGCGCCCGGATTCAGGCGCTCGGACGCTACGACGTCCAGCGGCAGACGGTCCTGCTTCAACGCGGGAGCGACATCATCCGGACCGCGAGCCTGTTCGATGCCGGCCGCGACGCGCGCCTGCAGGAGACGCTGGGCCAATCGATCGCCGGATCCGCTCGTTCACTCTTCGTCGAGCGCGCGGCGCTCGATGCCGCCCTCGCCGACGCCCGCGACACGGAGCGCCGTCTGCGGAGCGGCGGGTGGTTTCAGGAGCACCTGGGGAGTCTGATCGTCCAGACCGCCGCGTCGGTCCCGCCAGACCATCCGCGCTTCTTGGAGCGGCTTGAGTCCCGGATCAAGGTGCTGGCTGCGATCGAGCACCGTGTGGCGCGGGACACCGACGCGCGCGTGGCCGTACTCAGCGCCCGCCAGGCGCAATATCCCCGCGATAAGCTCGCACGCCTGGCCGCGGCCGTCGAAGACGGCCATCGCGCGGCGCGCATGTTCGACGCGTCGCACGACGCGTGGGCCGAGCGCCGCATGGGCGAGATTCAGGAAGGGCTGGCCTTCTGGCGCGCGGGCGAGGACTACCAGCGCCTCGTCGAGGCCGTCAAATCCACCCTCCGTCCCTATGCCTACGAATGGGGTGCGGGCGGCTTCTGGGAATACGGCGCCGCGTCGTTGATCGGAATCCTCATCGCAATGGCGTGGGTCGGCGCGACCACGCCGGCGGAACTTCGGCGGCGCGCAGACGTGCGGACCTTGGGAGGTATCTCCAGAGCGCCGTTGTCACGGCACTGGAAAGGAGAGGGCGCCATGGCGCAGGTCACCACGTTGTTCAGTTGGCCTCGTGAAGTGATGTTCGGCAGCCACTGCGCGCGGGACGTTGGCCGGTACGCGGCCCGCGACCACGTCAAACAGGCGATGATCGTGACCGATCCGGGCGTGGTCCAGAAGGGCCTTGTGGACCCGGTCAAGGCGTCGCTCATCGATGCCGGTGTCGCGTGCGAGGTCATCGACGACATCTCGCCCGAAGTTCCCCATACCGCGGTCGTACATATCGCGGGCCGCTGCAAACAAGCCGGGGCCGAGTTGCTGGTCGCGGTCGGCGGCGGGAGCGTGATCGATACCGCGAAAGCGGTGGGCATCCTCCTCAGCAATGCCGGGTCGATCCAGGACTACGAGGGTGTCGACCGCGTGGGCCGCGCGATCACGACGCTGTACGTTGTCCCGACCACGGCGGGGTGCGGCAGCGAAACGAGCCAGTTCTGTATCGTGCTGGACGTGAAACGGAAAAAGAAGTTCGAGATCTTCAGCCGGAAACTGATTCCCGAGCGTATCTTCATCGATCCCATGATGACCCGCTCCATGCCCCCGGATCTGACGGCGAGCAGCGGGATGGAGGCACTGGCCAACGCGGTCGAGGCGTACTGCTCCACGTGGGCAAGCCCGCTGACCGATACGCTCGCGCTGAACGCGGTGCGCCTGATCTCGGAGAACCTGCGCGCGGCCGTCGCCAACGGGCAAGATGTGCAGGCGCGCCAGTACATGTCGCTCGCGGCGTTCGAGGCCGGGCTGGCGTTCACCAATGCGCAAAGCGGCGCGGTACACGCGCTCGGGCATTCGTTGTCCGGGATGTTCGATATCCCGCAACGCATCGGCGATGCGATTTTGCTCCCGCACGTGATGAAGGCCAATATGAACGCTAACATGTGGCGCATGGCCAACGTGGCCGAGGCGCTGGGCGAGCCGGTTGCGGGCCCGAGTCCACGCGCGGCGGCGCAACGCGCCATCGAGGCGGTCAAACTGCTCCTGGTCGACGTGGGCCTCCCCACGAATCTGGCGGAGGCGGGCGTCGACAAGAACGCGCTCTCGTCCTTGAGCGAACGGGCGCTGGAGGACACTTTCCTGCGCACCAACCCGCGGGCGCTCAACCTCGAAGACATCGAGGCGATCTACGAGGATGCGTTCGTGGAATACGCCGGAGAGGAAGCCGCTCCCGGCCGCAGGACGCGCGCCCCAGTTCACTAGACTTAGATCAGCGCCGTGTCGCCATCAACGCCTGGAGCGCGGCCAAAATCTCCGATGGCCGCGGGGGGCAACCGGGGATCTTCACGTCCACTGGGACGTGCCGGTCGACCGGTCCGGTGACCGCGTAGCTGCCTTTGAACGCGCCGCAGTCGATCGCGCAGTCGCCCAGCGCGATGACGATCTTGGGATCGGGCGTGGACTTGTACGCGTCCTTCAGGGCGCGCTCCATGTTGCACGTGACCGGGCCAGTCACCACCAATGCATCCGCGTGGCGGGGCGAGGCCGCGATGTGAACGCCGAACCGCTCGATGTCGTAGATCGGATTGGCGAGCGCGTTCATTTCCATTTCGCACGCGTTGCACGACCCGGTATCGACCTCGCGGATCGTGAGCGAGCGCCGGAACAACGCCGCCTTCTCCGCGGTCTCGGGAGTCACCTGAGGCGTCGGAGCCGCCGAATCAGGATAGTGTCCCGTGACCACGCCGGTCTTGAGGCTCTTTCTGATGATTCGAAACATGGGTTCTCCTTGTAGGGTGTTCGGGAACCACCCCATGAATCCCTCCCCCCTTGCGGGGGAGGGCAGGGTGGGGGGGCGCCCTGCGCACCGACGCCCCCCATCCCATCCTTCCCCCGCAAGGGGGGAAGGGGAGTGCTGAGCACCGTCACACGTCGAATGTTTTTTTCATTCCTTCACAGATCCGTCCCCGCGTACGACAAGTTAAAGCTCTTGTTGATCAGCGGGAAGTCCGGGATGATGTTGCCGAGCACTGCGAATTGGATCGCGGGCCAGTTCACGAACGAGGGGTCGCGGACCTTGCAGCGGTGGATGGTCCCGCCTTTGCCGGCCATCAGGTAGTACAGGATTTCCCCCCGCCAGCCTTCCACAGCGCCGAGCGCCCAGAGGCCAGCTTCGGGTGCGCTCAAGGCTGGAACCCGAACGGCCCCGTCCGGAATGCGCTCACGGACCTGCCGGATGAGGCTGATCGACTCCTTGACCTCTTCGATCCGTATGCGCACCCGCGCTCGCACGTCGCCGTAGTTGAAGACCGGCACCCGCAAAGCCAGATCAGCATACGCGGCGAACGGGTGATCGCGTCGTACGTCGCGGTCGATGTTGGACGCACGGCCCACCACACCCATGACCCCGTGGTCCCAGGCAGTCCGCTCGGATAGTACCCCGGTGCTCTCGAGCCGGTCGGTCAGTGAGGCGTTGTCGAATATGATCGACGCCAAATCTCCAAAATCCCGACCGATCGAGTCCACTTCACGGGCGGTCTCGTCCATCTGCGTCCGGCTGACGTCGATCGCGGTGCCGCCCACCACGTTGACGCCGCGCAGGAACCGGCTGCCGGTCAGCCGGTCTGCGAGCTGCATGATCCGCTCCTTCATCCGACTCGCGTGCGCCAACGCCAACGCGTAGGCCGCGTCGTTGCAGATCGCGCCCACGTCCCCGATGTGGTTATGCATCCGTTCCAACTCCAGAAACAGCGTGCGCAGATACCGCGCACGAGGCGGGACCGTGATTCCCATCAGGCGCTCCGCGGCCTCGCAGTATGCCAGACTGTGGCCGAACGACGTGTCCCCCGAGACCTTTTCCGCGAGCGAGACGCCGTCCACCAGCGGCCGGTTCTCGAAGAGTTTCTCCACGCCCCGGTGTTTCCAGAAATGGCGCAGCTCGAGTTGCATCACGGGTTCGCCCGCGACCGAGAATCGGAAATGTCCGGGTTCGATGATGCCGGCGTGGATAGGGCCCACCGGGACCTCGAATACGCCCTCGCCTTCGATGTGCCGGAAACGGTATTCGCCCTGCTGCCGTCCCATGACGTGATCCCAAGCGAAGTCCTTTTTGAGCGGGTGGGTGCCCTTGGGCCAGTGCTCGTGGCGGACCAGCCGACGCAGGTCGGGATGGCCCTCCGGAATCAACCCGAACAGGTCGCGAATTTCCCGCTCGTACCATTTGGCCGCGTGAATGCGTGGGGTGATCGATGGGTAGACGCGGTCGCTGTCGGGAAGGTCGATCGCGACGATCAACCAGGCGCCCCGCCCGGGAAGCGAAAACAAATAGTAGATCCGAAAGCAAGGCTCCATCGGTCGGAGGTCCACGGCCCACTGCAACGAAAGGGTGCCGCTCAGGCCGGTCGCGCTGTGGACATAGAGCGCGATGGCCACAAGGTCAGCTTTGGCCACGCTGACCACGGGAATGTCGAGAACCCGGCTTAGGCCCGCGATCTTGTGTTGAAAAACATCGACGAGTTTTTCCACCGCCGCGTCCGCGTCAGTCACCCTTCACCTCACCGTGATGATGTCGACTGCCATTCCCATCAAGTCCCTCAGAGGCCGGGGAATCGCCACACCCAACACCATGAGGGCGCCGATGCCGAGCCCTAAGGGAATGTGGCTCACCCCGAGTTTCTCGCCTCGTGAGACGCCTTCGGGGGGATCCCCCCAGACCATCCCCGCCACCCGGTAGAACAATCCTCCGAACACCACGACGGCAATCACCGTGAACGCGAAGACGAGTACGAGGTTGCGGGCTTCATCGGCGATCATGATGGTCAGAAAACGACCGAGATGGATCGTGTCAGCGGCATACCCGCGCGTCGCGAGAGCCGCCAGGATCGAGAATTCGCTGACGAACATGGACAGCGGCGGCATCCCGACCAGCGCGAGGGCGGCGACCAAGAGAGCGGTCGCGGTCCAGGGCTGAGCCTTGAGCAGCCCGCGGACTCCGTCGATATCCCGCGTCCCGAATCGCATGTGGATATTCCCTGCGGCAAAGAATGCGAGGGACTTGGAAAAGGCGTGGTTGATGAGATGGAACAGGGCCCCGAACGTCCCCACTCCGCTGGCTCCGAACCCGATCGCCGCGATACCCATGTGCTCGATGCTGGAATACGCGAACAAGCGTTTATAGTCGCGCTGCACCAAGATAAACAGCGCGGACACCACGAAGGAGAGGAGACCGAAGGTGATCAGGAGATTGCCCGCGTATTCCGGGGAGACGACGGCATCGACCACGACCTTGCTCCTGAGGACGGCGTAAAACGCGACGGTCTCCAGAACGCCGGCCAACATCGCTGTGACCGGCGCTGGCGCCTCTCCGTAGGCTTCGGGAACCCAGGTGTGCATGGGAACCAGGCCGATCTTGGTTCCGTAGCCGACCAGGATGAACACGAACGCCAACTTGACGACGTATGGATCGAGTCGGCCGGCGACCGCCAACAATTCGGTGATGTTGAGCGCCGCGCTGACGTCTCCCAAAGCCCGGACCGAGGACGAGTACATCAAGACGGTTCCGAACAAGGCCAGGGCGATCCCCACCGAGCAGAGGATCAGGTACTTCCATCCGGCTTCGAGCGAGGCCTTGCGTCCGAAAAAGTTGATCAGAAACGTGGTCGCCAGGGTGGTGGCCTCGATCGCCACCCAGAGAATGCCGAGGCTGTTGGCCAGGGTGGCCAAGATCATGGCAAACATAAAGAGATGAAAGAGCGAGAAATACCGCCTCATCAGGTGAGGGGTAATGGTTCCCTCAGCCAGGTGATGATCGAAGTACCTCCAGGCGTAGAGCGAGGAGGTGAATCCGATCGTGGTAATGACGAGGAGCACGATGCTGGCCAGCGCGTCCACGTGCACCAGGTCATCGTAGGCGAGGAAGGATCCCACGCGCAGAACGCGCGACATCAACAGGGCTTGAGCGCCTCCCAGGAACGTCATCGCGGCAAAATTGATCGTGTACAACGATTTCGGGGTTCGAAGTCCCAGGCTGAGGAGACTCGCTCCGAGGGGGATGGTCAGGAGCAGTGTCACGGCGATCATGGGATCTCCACCGCGACGTCTGCGCCAAACAACGCGATCATGGGAATGAACAGTTCGCGCAGAAAATCGGGCATGGAAAACCCGAGTGAGCCGAGCGCTATGATGTTGACGATCAAGGCCGAGGTGGTGAAACGCCGAGTCGGAACGCTCACGCGTTGGCCGTCGTCGTGCGGCTCCCCCAGGATCATGGGCAATACCTGGGCCAGCAGCGTGGCGAAGGCCAGCGCGAGGAGTCCTAAGAGAACGGCTGCGAGCCAGGGACGCTGTTGATACGCGGCGGTCACGATCAACACCTCACTGATGAACAGGCCGAACGGCGGCATGCCGGCGAGGGCGATGGTGGCCACCAGCATACCACCCCCGGTGGCCGGCTCATGTCTGAGGAGGCCAGTAACTCGTTCTGTCACCTTGTGTCCGTGCCGCAGCAAGACCAAGCCCGCGGCGTAAAACGCGGTGGACTTCGCGAGAGCGTGGTTGAGCATGTGGAAGAAGCCGCCGAACACGCCGGCCGGTCCCCCGACGCCGAATCCGACCAGGGCGATTCCCACGTGTTCGATGCTCGAGTACGCGAAGAGCCGCTTGTAATCGCGCTGGATCAGCATGAAGACCGCGGAGACGGCGATCGATAAAAGGCCGAGCCCGATGACGATTGGCGCTGTGAAGTCCGCGCCGGCTGCCTGATCCACGATGTTCTTCAGCCGCAGCACCGCATACAGGGCGATGTTCAACATGAGGCCGGATAGCATGGCGCTCATTGGCGTGGGCGCTTCGGCGTGCGCATCAGGCAGCCAGGTGTGCATGGGCGCCACACCGGCTTTGGTCCCGTACCCGATCAACACAAAGACGAAAGCCAGCTTGAGGGTGGTCGGATCCAATGCAGGCGCGACCAAGCGGAGCGCACTCCAGCTCAAGGCTTCCATGCTTACGCCCAATACGCGTTCCGACGCATAGTACACCAGCACTGTGCCGAACAATGCGAGTGCGATGCCAATGAAGCTCAAAATGATGTATTTCCATCCCGCCTCCAAGGCGGCTTTGGTTCGCTCAAAGCCCACGAGGAGCGCCGCGGCAAGCGTGGAGCCCTCGACCGCGATCCACATGAGAGCGATGTTGTCGAGGGTAGTGGCCAACAACATCGCACCGAGGTACAGGTTCAATAAGAAAAAGAAGAACCGGTACCGAGTCTGCTCCAGGTGGCCGCGCGCGAGTTCCTCACCCATGTACCCCAGGGCATAGATCAGCCCGGTCCCGCCCACGGTCGCCAGCATGAGGATCATGAAGGCAGCGAGCGCATCGGCACGCAGGAGGTGTCCAACCACGGCGTCGTCCCCGGAAGCGACATGCCCGACGATGAGCCCCATCGCGACCAGGAGAACGACCACGAGCGCGCCTTGAAGCCATTCCATCGCTCGTTTGGTGCGGGTGGTGAGGCTCAACAGGCCTGCAAAGAGCGGAGCCAGCGTGAGAACAGCCAGGGAGGCGCCCGGACTCATTCCTTCAACCCGGTGAGCTTGCTCACATCCACGCTGTCAAAGGCGTCTTGGAGCCGATGGGTGTAGATGCCGATGATGAGGCCGGCCACCAGCACGTCGAAGAACACGCCGAGCTCCACGATCAACGGCATCCCGTACGCGGCCGCGGCTGCTCCCAGGAACAGACCGTTCTCGACCATCAAGAACCCCACGACCTGCGTGACGGCTTTTTTCCGCGCGATCATGGTGAAGAACCCGATCAGCACGATTGCAAGCGCAATGGCCAAGGAATCTTTGGTGAGAAGAAATCCGATGCTGGCCACGGGTTCGGTGACCGAAAAGGCCAGGATGACCAGGGCGCCGCAAATCAGGAGAGAGGGAGGAATATTGATCACAAAGGCTACTTCCCGCTGGACGTTCAGTCGCTCAATGACCCGCTTCAAGATCAAGGGGATGATCACGGCTTTGATCAGAATCGTGAGCCCTGCGGCGACGTAGATGTGATGGATGCCGGTTAAGAACGCCACGAGAGCCGCCGTCACCGCCAGAAAGACGGACTGGACCGCGAAGAGATCCACGCACGCGGAGAGCCGACGTTGCGCCACGATGGCGAACGAGGTGACCAACAACATCATGGAGCACAGGTTCACCAACTGGGAACCCAGGTCCGCGGGCACCATCGCCGGGGTGATCCCGGTCATGGTGTCCCCCGCAGGATGTAGAAGAACACCAGAGCTAGCAGTGACAGGATGAACGCGACCCCCAGCAGGTCCGTCACGCGAAACAGCCTGAGCTTGGCGAACATAGACTCGATCACGCCCACGAGGACGGCGAGCCCTGAAATCTTGATCAACCACACGCCCAGCCCGACGGCCAGAGCGGCTGGGTGCGCCGCGATAGCGATCCCCCACGGGGCGAAGATGTTGCTCAAGAGAGTCAGTATCAGGAGCAGCTTCATGGCGGAGGCCCACTCGACCAGGGCCAGGTATCGCCCCGAATATTCCAGCACCATGGCCTCGTGGATCATAGTGAGCTCCAGGTGCGTGGCGGGGTTGTCCACGGGCACGCGGCCGGTCTCAGCCAAGGCCACGATGAACAGGGCCGCCAAGGCCATGAGATGGGGCGGGGGATCGGTGACGATGCCCTGGAGCAAAGCCGTGTTGTGCACGATCGTGCTCATGTTGGTGGAGCCCGCGGTGAGGCCCACCGCAAAAATGGAGAGCATCATGGCGGGTTCGGTCAACGAGAACACGATGGCCTCGCGGCTGCTTCCCATGCCGCCGAAGGCCGAGCCCGCGTCCAGCCCCGCGAGCATGAGAAAAAACGTGCCCACGGTCAGCAACGAGACGATGGTGATGACATCGCCCGCAAAACTCAGCGGGACGCGCGAGAGGAAAATGGGCACCAAGACACTGGCCGCAAGCGTGGAGGCAAACAGGACATACGGCGTTGCCGTGAAGATCCATGACGTCGTGGTCGAGACCACTACGCCCCTCTTGAACAGCTTGGCCAGATCCGAGTACGGCTGCAACAGGTTCGCCCCGCGCCGGCACTGCAGCCGCGCCTTGACCTTGCGGATCAGCCCGACGACGAATGGCGAGACGCCAAGAATGATAGCGGTCTGAAGGAGGGCGATGCCCGCTGATTGGAGCATCGTCATTAGGAGCCTGTCCATGAAGGGCCATCTGCGGCGTTGCCGCTTGCGCTCCGGTCCTCACGTACGCACCCAGTACGCTGCGGTCCGGTGCTCAGCGGCGCCTTGCATCTGGCCCGTTCCTGAACAGGCTCCGCTTTCGCAGTGAGAACCCTTACCCGACCCATAGCAGCAACGCCAGCAACGTCAGAAAAATGTACGCAAGATACAAATGCAGACTTCCCGCCTGCACCACGCGGAGCCGGTTGGCCACCATGTTGAACACCCACACCACGGGGTCGTAGAGATATCGTTGAAACGTCGGCTCGATGTGCACCTCGAACCGCATCCGTCTGGCGAAATACCTGGATTCCTCCAGCATGTCTTTCTCGATCTTCACAGTTGGGCGGTAGATCGTGCTGAAGACCTGACGAATCGGCTGCGCGAAGCCGGTGGCCGTGTATTCCATGCTCGGCTTGAGATTGATGCCGCATCCCCACGTCTTATAAAAGCGTCGTTTCAGTTTTCCCGCGAAGAGGAACACCCCTAGGAGCGTTGCGGGGATGATCACCGCGAGCAGGATTGTCAGCACCGGGGTGGAAATGCTGGCGAACCCGACCCCCATGGGCATGAGCGCCCACCCCCCTTCCGTGACCACGCTCTGCGCGAGCTGGGCGCCGGTGAATGGCGCGATTACGCGATCGAGGACCGGCACCACCAGCATGGGTGCCAGTCCGAGCGCCACGCATACAGTGGCGAGCGTGCCCATCCCGACGAGCATGGGTAGGGGCGCCTCCTTGGCGTTTTTGGCGTGGTGGCTGCGCGGCATGGCCAAGAACGCGACCCCGAATGCCTTGGCAAAACAGGCCACCGCCAAGGCCCCGGTCAGCGCCAGCATGGCCGCGCCGATCGGAATCAAGATCTTCATCAAGAGGTCGGGGAGCATGAAGCTGAGAAAGAGACTCTGGAAGGTCAGCCATTCGCTGACAAAACCGTTGGTGGGGGGGAGCGCCGAGATCGAGATCGACCCCACCAGAAAGAAGAATGCGGTCCACGGCATGGCGCGGATCAGTCCGCCGTATTCCTCCATGTTTCTGGTGTGGGTCGCGTAGAGCAACGACCCGGCTCCCATGAACAGGAGTCCCTTGAACATGGCGTGGTTCATGGTGTGGTATAGCCCGGCGAGCAGGCCGAGCGCGGCGAGATGCGACAGGCCGTACGATTGAAAGATCATGCCCGCGCCGATCCCCAGCAGAATGATGCCGATATTCTCCACGCTGTGATAGGCGAGCAGGCTCTTGAGGTCGTGTTCCATCAACGCGTACATGACTCCCAATAGTGCGGACACGGCTCCGATGGCCAACACGGCAAAGCCCCACCACCAGGGGAACGCGCCGCCGAGAAAGTCGAAATACACCCTGATCAGACCGTAGATCGCCGTCTTGATCATGACGCCGGACATCAGGGCCGAAATGTGCGATGGGGCTGCGGGGTGAGCGTAGGGCAACCACACGTGCAAGGGAACGATGCCGGCTTTGGCGCCGAACCCGATGAACGCCGCCACGAAGGCGATGGTTCGGAAGCCTTCGGGGAGGGCGTGGCCCGACTGGCGAAATGTGTCAAACGTGAAACTGCCGGTCTGTTGATAGAAGACCAGATAGGCGATGAGGATGAATGCGGTGCCCACATGGGTCATCACCAGATAAAAGAAACCCGCGTACCTGGTTTCCGCCTTCTCGTGTTCGGTGACCACCAGCAAGTACGAGACGAGGGACATGACTTCCCACACGATGAGGAAGAAGAAGGCGTCGTCCGCAGTCACCACCAGGATCATCGAGAGCAGAAAGCCGTGGTACAGGGCGCCCAAGGCGCCGATCGAGTGGCGTTCGTAGAACTCGCGGACGTACCCCAGCGCGTAGATCGATGCCGCGACACCCGAGAGAGAGATGACGAACACGAAGAAGGCGGACAGGGGGTCCAGACGGAGCTGGATGGTGAGCAGCGGAATGGTCGATGGAAGCGAGAAGACGAGGGGTTCGGGAGCCAGTAAGCCGCCGATCCCGACGAGCACGCCCGCCGCGCACGCCACGATCGCGGAGCCGTGGGCCAGCCGGTTCTTGGCCTCGTCCCTCCAGGGCGCGATGAGGGGGACCAGCGCGCCGGCGACATGCGCGGTCATGAGGCTGAACAGGGCTGGAGGAACGATTACCGCCGGATCAAACACGCGGATTCCACGCGGTGCGGCTCACTGTCTCGAATCCTCGATGATGCGATGACGTTGCCCGGGCGAGTTCGCGACGCGAGTCGCATCATAGGCCAAAGCTCGGTGCGAATACAATGGCCGGCAATTAGGGGCGTCGTAAGAGGGGGATCAGGATCGTGAACCCGGTTGAGACTTCGATCGTTTTGTAGGCGAGACCTTGAGCCGCTTGACGGTGTCGGCCAATTGCCGGATCGTCGAGGCGGTGAGGTCGCGGATGGTCAGATTGGCCTCTTCATCGCCGTGGAACGTGCAGAGCGCAATGGTGTAACAATTGGTTCCACCCCGGATGATCTTCAGCGCGATGTTGGCTTGGTGGCAGTGCACCCCGACGAACACACAGACGTCAATGCGGTTGTACCAGATCGTCAAATTCGGATGGTTCGGGTTGATCTCTCGGTCCGGATGAATTTTGGGGTATTTAGGTCGGTAGTCGGCCATGGGAATCACGTGTGCGGGGATGGCTTCGGCGAGCTCCTTCACGGCCGTCGCTTCTTCCGCCGCCCGGTCGCACCACCGCCAGAGCACCAGGGGACCCGGAAAGATCGTGGGATTTTTGGCCTCCAGCAGTCGGCGGGCCGCAATCTCCATCCCTTCGGCGACCGGAACGGGTCGTCCTTCAACGAGGACCTCTCCCTCGTCGGGCGTCATGACGCCCAGCATCGCAGCCGCCGGGGGAAGGAATGCTTCGGGGCCGGGAAGGACGCGGTACGTGGGCATTCTTCGGGCGTCTTGCATATCGGTTTCCTCCTTGTTCAACGCCAGACAATCTGATGTTTATCCAAGATGCCTTCGATGATAGATTCGTGCTCCCACCGCTGACGTCGCGGGTTGCTCGCTCCGGTGAGGTCGTCCGGCGGCCGCTCCGTTTCGTACAGCACGCCCACGGGCATTGCGTTGGGAGTGAAGGCGGTCCCGATCGCGGCGATCAATCCGCCATCGGATTCCGCCGGCGCTTCACTCACCGCGGCGCCCTGGTCCACCCGATGAAACGTCGGACACGGCGACAGAATGTTCACGACTGAAAAACCACGGTGCCGGAGCGCACGGCCGATGAGGACACTCGTTCTCTCGATCTCCCACGCTACGGACTGGGCCACGAAGGTGCCGCCCGCCGCGAGTACCAAGGAGAGCACATTCAACGGGTGTCGGCCGTTCTGGTTACTCGTCGCCGAAGGCTGGCCACCCGTCATGCCGTACGACAGGTTGTCGAGAATCAGATAGGTCAGATCATAGTTTCTTCGGGCCGCGTGGAGCAGGTGCGTGAGGCCGATTGATCCCGTGTCGCCGTCTCCGGCCACGACAATGACGGAAAGCCGTGGATTAGCGGCTTTGACTCCGATCGCCAGGGGAAGCACCCGTCCGTGCACGCCGTGAAGACCGTAAGCGTTGAGGTGAAAGCTGACCAGGCTTGCGCATCCCATGCCGGTCACCACGACCGTGTCGGACGGCGCGACTCCCTCGCGTTGGAGCGCGCTGACCAGTGCGTCGAACGCCTGGCGGTGGCCGCAGCCCGGGCACCAGGTGAGGCCGCTTGGGGCGGCGGGCGACGTCGCAGCGACCGGAGTCACCGGGTCAAATCCTCTTTGCCGAAAATGTCCCACACCGAGATGGGCTCGCCGCGAGTGAGCGTGAGACGTTTCGGACGGATAGGGGTGGTGGCGCCGATCAAGTGAGCCAGATGGCCTTGGTGGTTCGCTTCGACCACTACGATCTGTTCGACGGATTCGGCGAACCGCGAAAGGGCATTGACGGGCGGCGGCCAGAGCATCTTCGGATACAGGGCCGCGATCGGCATTCCCAAACGCTCGAAACGCGCAACCGCCTCGCGCACAGCGCCTTGCGTGATGCCCCAGCTCACGAGCCCAACAGGCGTCGATTCCGGCCCTTCGCGCTCGACCATCTCGAATTCGGCTCCGCGCAGCTTGGCGAAGCGTCGGGCCATCATGACCTTATGAACGTCGCCGGCGTCCGTTGGCCGGCCCGTGTCGTCGTGCTCCAACCCGGTCGCCACGTATGCTCCACCCTCGGACCCCGGAAGGGCCATGGGCGCGATGCCATCGTCGGTCGCCGCATACCGGTGGTACGGAGCGTCGGCGGTGTGAGCCGCATCGCGTTCGATCAGCGGGATCGACGTGAGATCGGGTCGAGGGATGGTCTGCATGCGCCTGGCCAGCGACGCGTCGGTGAGCAGGAGCACCGGGGTCTGGTAGCGCTCGGCGAGATTGAACGCCTCCACGGTGAGGGAGAAACAATCGCGGACATCAGCGGCGGCGAGCACGATCTTGGGCACGTCGCCGTGGCTGCCGAAGACCGCCGACAGAAGGTCGGCCTGCTCGTGCTTGGTGGGCAGGCCGGCGCTCGGCCCGCCGCGCTGCACCACCGCCACCACCACCGGAACTTCGGCCATCGCCGAAAACCCGATCATCTCCTGCATCAGGTCGAGTCCCGGACCTGACGTGCCGGTCATGGCCTTGGTCCCGGCAAACGAAGCGCCGATCGCGACGCCCAGGGAGGCGATGGGGTCCTCGGCTTCGTGAACCCGTCCGCCGACCAGCGGCAAGTGTCTGGCGAGCCAGGTGCCGAGCGACGTCGCAGGCGTAATCGGATAGGACGAATAAAGGCGACATCCCGCGGCGAGCGCGCCCAACCCGATGGCGTCGTTGCCGGTCAACAGCAGCGTCTGGTCCCGTGAGGCGCCGACCGGAGCCAACACGGGGTCGCGTTTGATCAGGTGTTGTTCTGCGTACGAGAGGCCTGCTTCGAGCGCCCGCAGGTTGACAGCGATCGTGTCGGGGCCTTTCGAGGCGAAGTGCTCGCACACCGCGCCCTCCAAGTTCGATCGCGAGAGGCCAATGAGTTCGATCAAGGCGGCAAGGGCCACGAGGTTTCGGGTCACCGCCTGTCCGCTGTGTTGAGCGATCTCCGCCATGGGGACGGGATAGGAAATGATGCGATTGCTGTGAGTCACCACGTCACTCAGGGCGTCGTAAATGTCGTAAATAAGGATGCCGTCGTCACGTATGACGTCCCGGTGGGCGAGGTAGGCGTCGGCATTGAACGCGACAAGGACATCGACTCCGTCTCCCTCGGTGCACAGCGGATGCGGGGCCATTCGGACCTGGGAGGCGACTAGGCCGCCGCGGATCTCGCTCGGGAACGTGGTGTCGGAGAGCACTTCTAGGCCGCTGAGCGCAGCGGTGCGCGCAAGGAGCGCGCCGGCCGTGACAATCCCGTCCCCGCCGGCGCCGACGACGCGAATCGCGAGGCTTTCGTCCCGATACCGTCGGTTCAGGGGTGCGGCCAAGTCGAGCGGACTCGTTGTGGTCTCCATCTAGGAACGGGGATGTTGTGCCTCGGCTTGGGCGAGCGCCTCTCGCGCACGAAGGTGGTTGGGCTGAAGGCGGAGCACCTCTCGTAACTCGGCAAGTGCATCCGCAGTCCGCCCGATTTCGAGGAGAAAGAGGCCGAATTTCAGGCGAAGATCCACATCAAGGGGATTCGCCGCCAAGTGACGCCGAAAGTAGTTGATGAGCCACTCGGCCTGTTCACGCTCGCTCGCGAGGTCGCGTCGACGGTGACGATGGTCCACCAGAGATCCCGCGCTACTCGGCGTGCTCGTCGAGACCAACTTCAAGTTCGTGCCCGAGTTCCTTCATGTAAGCCATCATCTGCTTTCTCGCCTCCACCTTGTGCCGCTTGCGCGCTGCGAGTTCGGCTTTTCCGGCCTCGGTCAGCGCCCAGGGGACGATCTTTCCACCGGTACGCAACGCGACGATCGCGTCGCGGAGCTTCGCGAGTTTCTTCAGATCAACCCATCCCAAGCTGGCGATGGCGTCTTCGTGGGTATCGTTGGCGCAGATCGCGATCGTGTAGCAGTTGGTTCCCCCTCGGATAATCTTCATCATGACATTGACGAAGTGACAGTGAGCGTCCATGAACAGGCCTACTTCGATCTTGTTGTGCCAGATCGTCAGGTTGGGGTGACAGGGATTGATCACGGCCTCGGGATCAATCTTGGGATAAATCGGGCGATAGTCGGGCATGGGGATAATATTGATTCCGGGGATGTGCCCGACCAACTCGAGCGCGGCGGCCGCACGTACCCGCGTCGCTTCGTTCCATCCCCACAACAACAGGGGCCCGGGGAAGAACGTGGGATTACGTCCCGTGAGCAATTTTTCCGCGATACGCGGAATCAGCTCCTCCTCCGGCACGACGTTGCCTTCCAGCCACCCTTCGCCCGGGATTGGGAATCGCGTCGCCAAAGAAGCCGCGGCCGGTGGAAGCAGCTCACCTGGTCCGGGTTGAATTGGGCCTCTGCGTTTTTGGGGGGCACGCTGAGTGGACATCTATGTCTCCTTCGCTATGAGCCTGTCCAGGGAAGGCCATCTGCGGCGTTGCCGCTTGCGCTCCGGTGCTCACGTACGCACCCAGTACGCTCCGCTCCAGTGCTCAGCGGCGCCTTGCATCTGGCCTTCCCTGAACAGGCGCCGCTTTCGCGGTTAGTCGAACAAACTGCTCATCCAGACGTGGCGAGCAACGACCCGTGTTCCCACGGTCGAAAGATGTCGGCGTTGCACCGAGCATGCCAAGGACGGCGCTGTGGCGGAACAGCAGGAACTGCGAGTAATCCTGATGAACGGGAGCAAACTTTGCGGCCTCGGGAAAAACTTGCACCCGTGTTATAATGCGCCACCGCTATGTCGGTGTGATGTTTCGCCCCAGTCCTCAACAGCCCATACTCGGGTATTTCCCGCTCAGGGTCATCGTCCCGGTGCTCGTTATCGTCGCCGCGGTTGTCGCCATCGTGGCCTTTCTCGGACTGGAACACGAGCGGCGGATCCTCGAACAGGTCACCAACCAAGGGGCGCCTGTCGAGTCGGCCCGCGCCCGCCTCATCCAAACGACCGCCCTCCTCTTCCTCTTTGCGGGCCTCTGTATCTCAGCGCTTCTGACGTACCAGAGCTATCAATCGACCAAACGAACGCTGGAGCGGGTCAAAGGACTTGCTCGGAATATCCTTCACAGCATTCCCAGCGGGGTGTTGACGGTGGATCAGGCGGGCCGCGTGACGGCCATCAATCCGATGGCTGAGCGAATCTTGGGTGTCACGGCTGAATCGACATTGGGTCGGGGGCTTGACCGACGGTTCGGCGTCGACGATCCGATTTTCCGATGCATGCGTGCGGCCTTGGATCATGCCGAGTTCGTTCGGAATCTCGATATTCGATATCCGTTGCAGGAAGCCCGCTGGATTCGGCTCACGACGTCATCGCTCGCCGATCACGACCACGGGAGAGACGGCGTGGTGATCCTGCTCCAGGATGTCACTGACCTCCTGGTGTTGGAAGAACAGCTCCGGCGGAGCGAGAAACTTTCGGCGCTCCATACGCTCTCGGCCGGTGTGGCTCACGAGATCCGCAACCCCTTGAGCGCGATCGACCTCAATCTGCATCTCTTGCAGGAAGAGATCGGCGTCGAGGCCATGGATCCGGAGGCGGTCCAGCGTTACTCGGACATCGTGAACGCGGAGGTCCGACGAATCAGGGGCATCGTGGATAACTTTCTCCGCTTTGCGAGGCCGACGTCACTCGTCTTGGGCGAGGTCAAACTCGATGGCATCGCTCGACATATCGGAGAGCTCGTCCGGTACGAGGCCGAGGAGCGCGGAGTCGAGATCCGAATCGATTTCCCCGAGAATCTTCCCGCAGTTCCAGGCGACGAGACTCAATTGGGGCAGGTTTTTCTCAATCTCATGATCAATGCCGTCCAAGCCATGCCGCAAGGAGGGATCCTGCGGGTATTCGGCGAAGAGCGGGTCGCCGACGCAGGGCCGCTCGTCGAGGTTTCGGTCAGCGACACGGGGCTTGGCATCAACAAAGCCGACCTCGCGAAGGTCTTCGAGCCGTTCTTCAGCACCAAGCCGGACGGCCACGGCCTCGGGCTCGCGATCGCCTACCGCATCATTGAAGACCACCGGGGGACCATTCGGGTGACGAGTGAGGCGGGGGCTGGAACCACGTTTGTCCTATCATTCCCAGCCGCTCGCGTTCCCGACGAGCAGCCGGTCCAGCAGATATGAACGCGAAACCGAGAATTCTCGTCGTAGACGACGAGCCCAACATCCGCAGCGCGATCGCCACTATTCTCGACCGCTCGGGATACGCGGTCGAGAGCGCGGCCGACCCCGGCGAGGCTGACCGTCTGCTGGGTCATTCCGACTGCCACGTCATCCTGTTGGATCTACGCATGCCCGGGGCGAATGGCCTGGAGTGTCTGCATCGGTGGAAATCCGAGCGTCCGGACACCGAGATCATTGTCGTGACGGCGTTCGGTTCTGTTGCGACCGCGGTCGAGGCGATGCGGTTGGGCGCCTACGATTACCTCCAGAAACCGATCGACCGAGAGCGGCTCCCCATTGTGGTGAAAAAGGCGGTCGAACGTCATCTGTTGAGTGCCGAGAACAAAGCGCTCAAGGAACGACTGGCACGCCGGAATGGATGCGGTTCCCTGATCGGCCACAGTCCCGCGATGCTCCGGGTGTACGAGCTGATCGACCTGGTGGCAGGGAGCGACGCCACCGTGTTGATCGCGGGGGAAAGCGGGGTCGGGAAGGAACGGGTCGCGCGCGCCATCTACGAACGGGGGCCGCGCGCCAATGGGCCGTTCATCGCGGTCAACTGCGGGGCGCTCCCGGAGGCGCTTCAGGAAAGCGAGCTGTTCGGGTACGAACGGGGCGCCTTTACCGGTGCGACGACCACCAAACCGGGCCGCTTTGAGCTCGCGCACGAAGGCGTCCTCTTCCTGGACGAAGTCGGTGAAATGAGCGCGAAGACCCAGGTCGATTTCCTCCGGGTGCTCGAATCCAGGGAGTTCCGTCGCGTCGGCGGGACCCGTCTCGTCAAGGTGGATGTCCGTATCGTGGCGGCCACCAATCGCGACCTCAAGAAAGCCGTTGAAGAGGGACGGTTTCGAGAAGACCTCTATTACCGGTTAAACGTGGTGCCGATTCGCGTCCCTTCGCTGCGTGAACGCGCAGACGATCTGCCGCTGTTGATCGAGGCGTTCCTGGACGAATTCGCCACGACGTACCAGCGCGAACGTCAGGTCCTCGCGCCGGAAACGCTCGAGCGGTTTACGGACTATCCGTGGCCGGGCAACGTTCGGGAACTCCGCAACCTCCTCGAACGTCTGGTCATCACCAGTCGGGAATCGGTGATCGGCCCGGTGCATCTCCCGGCGGAGATGCTGAACGAGGTTCCCGTGAGAATGGACGGAAATCGGCTGGCGGGGAAAAGTCTCCGAGACATCGAAAAGCACGCGATCATCGAGACGCTCCGCAACGTGACCTCGCACCGCGAAAAGGCGGCCAAAATCCTCGGCATCAGTCCGCGCGCACTTCAGTACAAGATCAAAGAGTACGGGATCGACGCGTAACGCAGCAGCGCAGGCATGGTTCCTGAAATCGATTGGATGGCGGGCCTGTCCTACGGGCCAGGCAAAACTCAGGAAGGCTCGGAACGCGGCGCGTGAGCGCCGGCCGGGTGCGGCGCTTTGAGGTCGCAGTAGAGCGGCTTGGGCTCCGCCACGGTCTCGTATTCCAACGTGGCGTGGCCGATGCCGAACCGTTCGCGCAGCTCGTGGCGCAGCGAGCGGGTGAGCTGTTCGGTCTGGCTGATCGGCATGTCGTTGACCACCACGCGGCAGCTCAGCGCGCTCAAGCCCGACCCCAAGGCCCAGATGTGGAGATCATTGATGTCCTGCACGCCCGGCGCGGCGCGAAGTCTTTCCGCCACGGCGTCGGTGTCGATATCGTGCGGCACGCCTTCGAGCAGGATCGTGACCGATTCGCGAAGGATCTTCCATGCTTCGCTCGCAATGACGAGCGCAATGACGGTGCCGATCGCGGGATCCAGGGCGGTCCACCCGGTCAACCCGATCATGACGCCCGACACGATCACTCCCAACGAGACCAGCGCGTCGGCCACCATGTGGATGAACGCGCTCTTGACGTTCAAGTTGCCGGCGGCCGGGCGGCGGAGCAGGAGGGCGGTCCACAGGTTGGCGCCGAACGCGACCGCGGCGATGGCCGCCACGACGGGACCGTCGACCGGGGTCGGGTTGAGCACGCGCTGGAACGATTCCGCGATGATCCAGCCCGTCGTCGCAAGGAACAAGGCCGCGTTGAACAGCGCGGTCAGGATCTCGGCGCGATGGTATCCAAAGGTCCGGCGGCCGTGCGACGGACGTGCGGCCTGGTGAAAGGCCCACCAGGACACCACGAGGACCGCAACGTCGGTGGCGTTGTGCGCGGCGTCGCTGAGCAGGCCCACGCTGTTGGCGAGCCAGCCGCCGATGAGCTCGACGGCGATGATGGCCACGTTGAGGACGATCGAGAACAGGAGTTTCCGGCCGATGACCGCGTCGGAAAACGCGGCGGCGCTGGACAAAGGCTCTTGGGGGGATGGTGACCCGTTGGAGGAACGCATCGTGTCTCCGAACGTCTTCATTATATGCGAGACCGCGGTCCGGCGCGAAGGGGAACTCGGGGTTACACCGGGGACTCGGAGGCCTTGACACCCGCGCAATCAAGTCAGTAGCATTTTGTTGTCCCGCCCGATCCCCCCTCTCGTAAGGAACCGGAGATCGTTCACCACGCAGGCGCCGCCAAACAGTCCTCGGTAGGCACCAGGGAGGATTCGGCTATGACACCACGAAACGAAGATGAAGTCACCCCGGAGGTGGTCCCAAGTCCGTCTGCCGGCGTCACCCGCGACGGACTCATCTACGACGCCGACCACGCCGTTCTGTCAAAGGGATTGACCCGGCGAGGGTTTTTGAAGGTCTCGGCTTTGACCGGTGCGACGTTGGTCGTTGCGCCGACCTTGGGGGGGCTGGTACGCCCCACGGCCTCGCTCGCTGCGGCGTCGGACTTCACGTTCGCGATCATCGCGGACAGCCACACCATGGGATCCAAGAACCCGCGGATGAAAACGCGGCTCGTGGCCGCGATCAAAGAGATCAACGCGCTGAGCCCGACGCCGGACTTCGTCATGTACATGGGTGACGCGGTCCACGATGGGTCGGCGGAGCAGTTCAAGTACTTTGAGGAGATCATGGCGGCGCTCAAGCCCAAGGCGTATTACATCCCGGGCGAGCATGACTGGTACTTGGACATGGGTGACTACTATCAGAAGAACCTGATTAAAGGACAGGTTCCCTATTCGTTCGACCACAAGGGCGTGCACGTCGTGGGGCTCAACGGGATCAACTTCAATGATTTCTGGAGCGCCCGCAAGCTGACTCCGGAGGAGCGGATGGACGTGGCGGGAACGCTCAATCATCCCATGCCGGGACCGTTTCTGCTCGGAAAGGCGCAGTTGGATTGGCTCCAGAAGGATCTGGCCAACGTGCCCAAGAACGCGCCGGTCCTGGTGTTCACCCACCCGCCGCTGTACCACTACTACCGACCCTGGAATTTCTGGACCGAGGACGCGGCCGACGCGCACGCCATCCTCAAGCCCTTCCAGAACGTCCAGGTGTTCCACGGCCACGTCCATCAGATCGTTCAGCACCAGATGGCGAACATGAAATTCCTGAGCACGGTGTCCACGTCGTGGCCCCATCCTTACCCCGAGACCTATAAAAAATTGGGGTTGAAGGGTCAGATGCCTCGCTCGAATCCCGCCCTGCCGTTCGACGGTCTGGGGTGGTCGAACAACAAGGTGGCGGGCGGGGTGGTCAGCCACGAGGACGTGTTATGGACCCTCAAACCGCCGAAGGTGTGACGCTGCGTTCAGGCGCGTGACGAGCAGAGGAGACGCGATGACCACGTCAAGGACATGGGCGAAGTGGGCGCTGCCGGTGGTGGCGGTGTTGTTCGCTGGCGTGTCGGCCGCCCAAGGCGCAGACGTTGTGCAACGGAAGACCCTTCAGAGTCCGCAGTTGTCCCCGGAGTTGGTCAAGAAGTCCGAGGAGGAAATGGCCAAGGCGATCAAGCGGGGCGACGAACTGTGGCACGATCGCAACCTCGGCACCAACGGCATGGCGTGCAACATGTGTCACCCCGACGCCGCGGTGACCCACCCTGAGACGTATCCGAAGTACAAGCAGCAGTTCGGGAGGGTGGTGTCGGTGCAGCAGTTTATCAACTGGTGCATTCAAGTCCCGCTCCAGGGCAAACTCAGAGAGCTCGGCAGCGATGAGTTGGTGGCGCTGGAGGCGTATATGAATGATCAGAATCGGGGGCAGGTGATGGATGTGGGGCTCCCCGCTCCGTAGATCGGGGGAGCCCGACGATCAACGGCCGTCTGCGGCGTTGTCGCTGCGCTTCCGGTCCTCACGTACGACCCAGTACGCTGCGGTCCGGTTCTCGCTCCGCCTTGCATCCGGCGCGTTGCTCGTCGGGCTCGGCTCCCGCCGAGTGGGGAAAATAATGTGGACGGTGTGGACAATTGGCGTGGCCGGTTTGCTGAGCGTGGTGGCGCAGCAGGTCGGGGCGTTTCCGGGGGAGACGGCGGAGGAACTGATACGGGACCTCGGGCCGTCGGCGAATGGGTATGTGTCGCCGCCGGTGCCGGCGATCGAGGCGGTGCGGGCGGGCAGCGCGCAGCTTAGTCGCATTTACTGGCCCCAGGTCACGTATGATCCGCTGCGCTCGGGCGCCGTGATGAAGGGGATCGTGGTGGCGACGTTTGACTATCAGGGAGCGGGGCTGGTCGAGCGGGTGCAGAAGGATCCGCCCGACATCGGCTGGAAGGATTTGGTTAGCCGGAGCGAAGTGTTCCTCTCGTTTCTTCCGCGGCAAGCATTTCAGCAACTTTTGTCCGGTATCGAGGCCACATGGAACGTGACGGCCCGGACCCACCACGGCACCGGGGCCGGCTACGACCTCTATTCGCTGAGTTCAAAGGACGGGCGCTTGGTGGGCGAGATGTCGTTCACCGACAAGGGCGAAGTGCCTCCACCGCCGGACGCCGGCGGGCAACAACCCCCGACCCTCAATTTCTGGACCCGAATCTCCGCGGTTCGCTGACGGACGCGCACGGTCGTCGGTCTGACCGGTCCGCGGGGCGAGTGGCGCCATGAAGAAGTGGCGCCAAGCTACGAGCGCCGCCGAGACGGTGAGGCGGCCGGGCTCCCGAAACCTTCGCAGCGGTTGGACGTTCTGAGCAACCTGTTAGGCTGCGCGGCGTGTCTCCAAGAGATCGCCGGACTCGGAGGGCCGGGCCTTGCCAGCCACGGGCTTTCGCAACCGCACGGCCAACAGAACGATCAGGACCGACGCAAACAGGAACGGACGGGCGATATCCGCTTTTACCAGCCACAAGAAATGCAGGACGCCTCCCGCTGCCGCGACATACGCCAGGCGATGCAGCTTGCGCCACCGCGCGCCACCCAAGCGGCGAATCATCCGGTCGGTCGACGTGACGGCCAGCGGAAGCAGCAACAGGAAGGTGGTGAACCCCACCGTGATGTACGGGCGTTTTGCCACGTCCTTCACGATGTCCTTCAACGCGAAAAACTGGTCGAGGCCCGCGTAAGCGGACAGGTGGAGGCAAGCCCAAAAAAACGCGAACAGCCCCAGCATGCGCCGAAGGCGCGTGATCGTGGTCCAACCGGTGAGGAGTCGGATCGGCGTCACGGCCAGGGTCACCATCAACAGGGTGAGCGTCCACCAGCCGGTGAACCGCTCGACCGTTTCGATGGGATTGGCGCCAAGATCGTCGGTGAATGCGCGCCAGGTCAAGACGGCCAGGGGCGCCAGGCCGAGCGCACCCAACGCCACTCGCGCCAGCCCGATCCGGTTGTCCGTCCGTGTCGTCTGATGCCGTTGAGTGTCCATGCCGAGCCGCTCAATAGTGTGTGCGAAGGTCCATGCCGGAATACAGGGACGCCACCTGGTCCGCGTAGCCGTTGAACGGCAGCGTATCCCGCTTGAAAAACTCGCCGATCCGCCGCTCGCGAGCCTGGCTCCAGCGGGGATGATCGACCGTTGGATTCACATTGGCGTAGAACCCGTACTCTCTGGGGCCGTACGACGACCAGGTGGTGGCGGGCTGGTTCTCCACGAAGCGAATTTTGGTAATGGCCTTGATGCTCTTGAACCCGTATTTCCACGGCACGACCAGCCGAATCGGCGCTCCGTTCTGGTTGGGCAGCACCTGACCGTACAGGCCCACCGCCAGGATGGTGAGAGGGTGCATCGCTTCGTCCAGACGCAGCCCCTCGCGATAGGGCCATTCGAGGCCCATGGTGAGGCTCCGTTGCCCTGGCATACGTTTGGGGTCGTAGAGACCGACGAATTCCACAAACCTGGCCTTGCCGGTGGGCCGCGCCCGTTTGATGAGGTCCGCTAAAGGAAACCCGATCCAGGGTACGACCATGGACCAGGCCTCCACGCAGCGCAGCCGGTACACGCGCTCTTCGAGGGTGTAGGGTTTGATCAACTCGTCGACGTCGTAGACCCCGGGCTTGGCGACTTCGCCTTCGATCGCCACGGTCCACGGCCGCGGTTGGAAGTCCTTGGCCAATGTGGCGGGGAGGTCCTTTTCGGAGGAGAACTCGAAGTAGTTGTTGTAAGTCGTCACGTTGCGCAGCGACGTCTGCGGCTCGTCGGTGCTCAGGTTGCTCCGGCGAACGCCCTTGAAGCTGGGCGCGGCCCAGGCCGAGGGCAAGGCTGCCGGGTCTACGATCCCGCGGACCGACAAGGCGGCACCAACGCCTACCACCGTCTTCAGGAACCGCCGTCGATCCATGAATGCTCGGAAGATACGCTCAGGAGTGATCTCCGAAGACGGGATCTGATGGGGCCGTCCGATCAACATGTCACTGTGCTGCCTCTCCGTGCGATCATCTATTTCACGGTGAAAAGGATAATTCGTCAAGATCACGGGGATGTGACGGAGGCGTCACGTTTTTGTGGCGTCGTCCCGGCGATCTGCGATCCAGGACGGCTTGACCCATCGTGGGAAATGTGAGGGAATACCGGCCGGTGGATCCCCGGCTGAACACAGTGCGCACCCTGACGGCGACCGTTGGTCCGGTCTGGCTGTGGCTCATGCTGTGCCCAGGGCCGGCGGCAGGCGAGCCGGTTCACCACGAGCTGACGGTGGTGCTGAATCCCGGCGAGGGGGCGCTGTCGGTTGAGGACACGATCAGGCTCCCCAAGGAGTTCCCGTCCCGCGGCGGGGCGTATCACTTTTCGCTTCGCCGCGGCTGGAAGCCGACTACTTCGGATCCCCAGGTGGTCCTGAAGGCAGCGTCCGAGGGGGAGTCGCACGCGCTGGTGCTCCCCCGTGGTCAGCGGACCGTTCGGATCAGCTACACGGGTCGGCTCAACGGGCCCGACAACGCGGCCGGCGATGATGACCACGGGGACGCGCTGTCCGCGGACGCTGCGGTGTTGAGTCACGAGAGTCGCTGGTACCCCGCGTTTGGTGAGGAGTTGGTCACGTTCGCGCTCTCGGTCCGCGCGCCGGCGGGGTGGGACATCATCAGCCAGGGGACGCGCACCATCCATCGGCGCGAAGGGGACTACGTGGAGGTCCGCTGGGAGTCGCCGGAGCCCCAGGACGACATCTACTTGGTCGGCGGCCCGCTGACCGAGTATACGTGCGAGGCCGGCGGGATCGCGACCATGGCGTTTCTGCGAACGCCCGATCCTGACTTGGCCGACCAGTACCTTGAGGCCACGGCCCGGTACCTGGCCATGTACGCGGAATTGCTGGGGCCGTATCCCTACTCGAAGTTCGCGTTGGTCGAGAACGCGTGGGAGACCGGATTCGGCATGCCGTCGTTCACGCTCCTCGGGTCAACGGTCATTCGTTTGCCGTTCATCCTCCACTCGTCCTACCCGCACGAGATTCTTCACAACTGGTGGGGCAACGGCGTCTACGTCGACGCGAGTCGCGGGAACTGGTCGGAGGGCCTCACCGCGTACTTGGCCGACCATCTGATTGCGGAGCAGCGCGGCACCGGAGCAGAATACCGGCGGGCCGCGCTCCAGAAGTACGCGGACTACGTGACTCACGACCGCGATTTTCCGCTGACCGATTTTCGCGCCCGCCACAGCCCCGCAACCGAAGCCGTGGGGTACGGCAAGGCCCTCATGGTGTTCCACATGATGCGCCGCGACCTGGGAGACGACGTGTTTCTGAGCGCCCTCCGCGGATTTTTCGAGCGATTTCGGTTTCGGCGCGCCACGTTCAAGGATCTGGACCGCGCCTTCGCCCGCGCAATGGGTCGAAGGAAAGGGCCCCTGGCGCAGTGGGTGGAGCGAGCCGGTGCGCCGGCTTTGAGAGTCAGCAATGCCGAAGCGTCTCGAATGGGCGACCGATATCTCCTCACCGCGCTCGTGCAGCAGACCCAGTCCGGTGCGGCTTACCGATTGCAAGTTCCGATCGCGGTCACGCTCGAAGGGCGCGAGCAAGCGTATCAGACGACGTTCGAACTCACCACTAAACACCGAGGCCTGGAGCTGTTCGTTCCCGGACGCCCGTTGCGGGTCGACTTTGATCCTGAATTCGATCTCTTCCGCCGGCTCGACCGGACGGAGCTCCCGCCGGCCCTCTCCCAACTGTTCGGGGCGAGCCGATTGATGGTCGTCCTGCCCGCTGCTGCGTCGCCGGAGCTGCAGGATGCGTATCGCGGGTTGGCCGAATCACTGGGGCGGTCCACTGGGTCGTACGAGGTGGTCTTCGACGCGAACTTGGGCGCGCTGCCGCTGGATCGCGCCGTCTGGGTCCTGGGTTGGGACAACCGTTTTCGGCGCGCGATCACCGAGGCCCTGGCGGGGCTGCCGGTTACCATCGATGATCAGACCGTCCGTATCAACGGCACCGAGCTGACGCGCCAGAGCCAGGCCGTGGTGATCGCGGGCCGCCGACCTGACGCCCCGGACCTTGGTGTGGGGTGGGCGGCTGCTGAGCAGCTCGAGGCGCTGCCCGGGCTTGCGCGGAAGTTACCCCACTACGGGAAATACGGGTACCTGGGGTTCGAAGGCCGCGAACCGACCAACGTGACCAAAGGCGAGTGGCCCGTCATCCGATCCCCATTGTCATCCCCGGTCAAACAGTCGGACGGCGGGTTCGTGGAGGTACCGCGGGCGAATCTGATCGATCGTCGGGCGCTGATCCAGCCTAAGCACGGCCTGAACCCCGACAAAACAGGGAGATAGAGACGAGCTCGAAAGAGATCGTAGGTTTTTGCGAGCGCCGGAAGAAATCTCTTGACTCGACGTTTTTGGCTGTGCTAAGAGGTTAGTCTAACCGCAGATACGGGACCATACGGATGGCCTCCCTCCGGTCTGAGCACGTCACTGCCGTTCCGACCCTGGCCATCTCCCGTAAGGCGTGACGTGCGTGCGTTCTTTTAATATCGACCTAATTATGAGGCGGGGTTCGGTTTCCGCAATCGAACCCAGAGGCTTAGGGTGAGCGTTCGGTCGGTCCATCCCCAACCCAGAGGGCGACAATGAAGGCACAGTGGAGCTGGCGCGTATTGGCGATGTTTCTAGGGGTGTTCCTAGCGGCAGCGGCCGGCTGGATGGTGGTACCGTCCGTGGCCGACGCCGCGTCGTGCGAAGGGGCTCCAGCACCCTGTGCGGAGGACACCGCGCTCGACAACTGCACGCAGTGTCACAGCATGGGGATTACCGGGGGGAACCGCAACGGCACGGACCGCATGATCACGGTCAGCTCCGCCTCCAACCGCCATATCCTGGGGCCGCCGATGGCGAGCTGGCTGTCCACGGTGCAAGGCATGATCGCCAAGGGCGGTGGCGGCGTTGCAGCCACCATTGCCGCGTATCTGGACACCAATTACTGTCCCACCTGCACCGGGCCCATCATGTCCAGCGCCACGATTTCCGACGTGGCCAGCGATCAATTCACCGTGAGCTGGACGACCTCGGGGAACGCGTTCGGAGATCTGGCGGCGACGAGTTGTGTGATCTACGGCACCTCGCTCGCCGAGATGACCGGGGATACGTGCAATCCATCCGACCCTTCCTATGATCCCAACGGCAGCAGCTTCGTGACCAACCACTCGGTCAGGGTCACCGGGCTCTCGCCTCTGACCCAGTATTTCGTGGTTCATCGCTCGACGGCCGGTGCAAACACCGCGACCTATGCCGGGGCAGCGACTGTGACGACGTTTCCGGGTGGCGGTGGCGGCGGTGGCGGCGCCCTGGGAATCATCGCCTCGGTAACGGTCGGGAACTATAACGCCGACACCCACCTCGATATCGGGGTGGGTGTGAGTACCAAGAGCCACGTGCTCACGTTCTTGGGCACCGGAGGCCCGGGAAGCGGCGCATTTACGGCGGGTCCGACATTGACCAACGTGGGAACTACGCCCAGCGCCATCACGTCAGGCGGCGTGGAGGCTGACTTCGACGAAGACGGCTTCGATGATCTCGCGGTGGCCAACTTTGGAGAGGCGTCACAGAACGTGGCGATCTTTCTGGGAACTTCTCCATCTGGGTTCGAGACCACGCCAGTGGCCCAGATCGCGCTCGCCGATCCCCCAACCGGTGTGGCGACGGGGGATTTCAACGAAGACGGAAACTTGGATCTGGCCGTGGCGACCGTCCAATTGGATGGTCTGATGGGGCATCTGTTGATCTTCATGGGCGCCGGCACCGGGCAGTTCCCCGGTGCTCCGGCCTACACGTATAACATCGAGGTTGCGGTCGCCCAGGGTCCGCAGGTCACCGACATCGTGCCCAATACGGTGGATTGCACGGGGCTGCCGACGAACATCACGATCATGGGCTCGTTGTTGCTCAGCAGCGCAACCGTCACCCTGGACGGCGTGCTACCGTTGCCGGTCGTTTCAGGTTCTCCCGACAACACCAGCCTGGTGGTGAGCGTGCCTAACACCGCCACTGCGGGAACCCACTCGGTGGTCGTGTCGCTCGGCCCATCGTCGGGCTCCGGCACGTTGGTGATCAATCCTCGCAACGTGACCGTTTCTTCGGTCTCGCCGGCATCGAAGGTGTACGGCGTCGACCCTGCCGGTCAGGTCACGATCATAGGGACCAACTTCACGTTGGGAGCGGAAGTCACGATCGGCTCGCTCAACGGAGTTACGGTCGCGGGAACGTTCGCGTCCGCGACAACGCCCTTCGTCTTCGTGAACAGTGCCGCCATCCGGGTATGGGTCGGCAGCACGGATCTGCCAGCCGGCACATACGACGTGACCGTCGAGAACGTCGATGCGTGCGGGGGCTCAGCGACGCTCTCAAACGGTTTCACGATGGTTGCACCGCAACCCAACGTCGCATCGGTCTCGCCGTCCAGCGTGAATTACGCCATCACGTCGAGCACGTCGGTCTCGATCAGCGGCGCGAACTTCTTGGCGGGTGCCGTGGTCACGGTCGGGGACTTGACGGGGACCACCGTGCCAGGGACCACGGCGACTTCAACCAATCCATTCGTCTTCGTCAACAGCGGCCTCCTCAGGTTCTACTGGCCCAACACGTCGCTTCCACCGGGACAGTATACCGTCCAGGTGACGAATCCTGTTGCGGCCGGTGGTGCTACGGGGACGCTCACGAACGGCTTCACGGTCAATGCTCCCCAGCCGAACGTGGTATCGGTGTCGCCGAACACTGCGATCTACGGCGTGACGCCGAGCACCGCCCTCAGTATATCGGGGACCAATTTCGTCCTGGGAGCCACGATCACGATCGGCAGCGTCTCGGGAACCACGGTGCAGGGGACGACAGCGACTGCGTCCAATCCGTTCGTGTGGGTCAATACCACGACACTCAGGTTCTACTGGTCGAACACCTCGCAGCCGTCGGGGTCGTATTCGGTCACGGTCCAGAATCCAACGGCTGCGGGAGGCCAATCGGGTACACTGGCGAACGGCTTCGTGATCAGCGACGCCACGGCGACGATCACCTCGGTGAGTCCGGCGACGGTCACGTATGCGATCTCCCCCAGCCAGTCGGTGAGCATCATCGGGTCGAACTTCGTGCTCGGGGCAGGGATCGCGATTCAGGGCGCTGGCGGAACGTGGTATCTGGCTGGCGGGACCGTGCAAGGCAGCACCGCCTCGGCGAGTACGCCGTTCGTCTACGTGAACAGCGGGCTGTTGAGGTTCTGGTGGCCCAACACCTCGCTGCCGGCCGGCACGTATGACGTCCTGGTGTCGAACCCGGCTGCCGCGGGTGGACAAATCTCGACCCTGACAGGCGGGTTCCAGGTGTTGGCTCCGACGCCAGCCCCCGTCGCCACGTCCCCGAGTTTGGTCACGTATGGGGTCTCCGCCAGCCAACAGGTGAGCATTACCGGGTCGAACTTCGTGCTTGGGGCGGGGATTGCAGTTGGAAATAACGGGGGAACGTGGTATCTGAATGGCGGGACCGTGCAAGGCAGCAATGCCTCGGTGAGTACGCCGTTCGTCTTCGTGAACAGCGGGCTGTTGCGGTTCTGGTGGCCCAACAACTCGTTGCCGCCCGGCACGTATGACATCCTGGTATATAACCCAGCGGCCGCGGGGGGACAAAGCACCCTCCTGCCCAACGCGTTCCAGGTGTCGGCGCCGACGCCGGTGATCACCGCGGCGAGTCCGGCGACCGTCACGTACGCGGTCTCCTCCAGCCAGCAGGTGAGCATCACCGGGTCGAACTTCGTGCTCGGGGCGGGGATTGCGATTGGAACGGACGGGGGAACGTGGTATCTGAATGGCGGGACCGTGCAAGGCAGCAATGCCTCGGCGAGTACGCCGTTCGTCTTCGTGAACAGCGGGCTGTTGAAGTTCTGGTGGCCCAACACGTCGTTGCCGGCCGGCACCTACGACATCCTGGTGTATAACCCGGTTCACGCAGGTGCACAAAGCACCATCCTGCACAACGCGTTCCAGGTGTCGGCGCCGACGCCGGTGATCACCGCGGCGACTCCGGCGACGGTCACCTATAATTCGACGAGCCAACAGATCACAGTGACCGGGTCGAACTTCGTGCTTGGGGCGGGGATTGCAGTTGGAAATAACGGGGGAACGTGGTATCTGAATGGCGGGACCGTGCAAGGCAGCAATGCCTCGGCGAGTACGCCGTTCGTCTTTGTGAACAGCGGGCAGTTGAAGTTCTGGTGGCCCAGCACCTCGTTGCCGCCCGGCACGTACGATATCCTGGTGTACAATACGGTTCCTGCGGGCGGACAGAGCGCGATCAAGACAGGTGGGTTCACCGTGTCGCCGTAGGCCACTGTCGGAAGACTCCAGCATGCGCCGGCTGGTGGTGATTGCCGCAGCGTGCGGGGTGATGATTCAGGCAGCCCCTTCCCGCGCCGACCAGGCGGGGAAGGGGCTGTTCGTTACCCAGGTCGCGCTGCATCCCGACAAACCCGAGCGGGTGTTCGCGTTGACCACCTATTCGATCGGGCTCCTCAGGAGTGCGAATCGCGGCGAAACCTGGTCGCTCGCCAACAGCGGCATCCGCAGTTTCTCGCTGTACCGCCTCATCATCGATCCGTCCGATCCGGAGTCGGTGTACGTGGGCGCGGGCGGCGGCGGCCTGTACGTGAGCCGGGACGGCGGCAACACGTTTGAGGAGCGAAACGACGGCCTGGGAAACACCGATATCGGGTTCCTGACGCTCCATCCCACCCGGCCCCAAGAGGTCTACGTCGTCACCTCGACCGGCGTGTACCGCAGCCTCGACCAAGGGATGACCTGGTCGGCCTGGAACCAAGGCGATCGCTTCACCGAGAGCCAGCAGTTTCAAGATCTGCTCATCGATACCACCACCAACCCCGAAACGGTCTTGCTGGCCTCCAAACGGGGTCTGTTCATGCGTCGGGAAGGCGATGCCGCGTGGCGGAGCGCATCACCGGACCTGGAGGGCCGCAAGATCAGTGCATTGTCCGTGCATCCCAAGGGCGGTCGCATCCTTGCGGCGGTGCTGCGGGACAGCACAACATTGGCGGGCGGAGGGTTGTACGAGAGCCAGGACGCCGGCGCTACTTGGAAACGGTTCGGAGCAGGGCTCGATGCGGATTGGGTGCGGGTCATCCGGTTCGAGCCGAGCCGGCATCAGATCATGTACGTGGCCACCTCGACGCGGGGCGTGCTCAAGAGTTCGGACGGGGGCCGCACGTGGTCGCCGAGCAATGCGGGCCTGGGTGGAACGGACGTGCGCGCGCTCATCGTGGACCCCACCAACCCGAACCGGTTGTACGCCGGCACCCACGGGGCCGGGGTCTACACCTCTTCCGACGGCGGCGGCCATTGGAGGGCGCTCGACCGCGTCCCGCGAACCTCGGCCGACGACATCATCGCCGCGCTGAAACGTCCCGATCCCTCGCGACGGGTTCCAGATATCGAGCCGCCGGCGGCGTTCGAGAAGTGCAATCGCTGCCACGGGTGGACGGACCCGGCCCTGAATCAAACCGCCCACAGCCTGTGGCTGATGCCCGCCAACCGTCGCGATTGGACCACGACTGTCCGCAGAATGAGCAAACCCGCCGGGCTCAATGAGGATGAAGTGCGGTCGGTGGCAGAGTTCCTGACCCGGTATTCGACCGCGCTGCACAACCTCGCGCCTGGGGCGGTCCCAGGGCAATCCCGAGGCGATCCCAATGACTCCACTGGCTCCACGCCTTGACTTCCGTCCGGCGCTCTCCTAAGATGCACTGCGTTTTCGCGGGCGTAGCTCAGCTGGTAGAGTCCCAGCTTCCCAAGCTGGTTGTCGCGGGTTCAAATCCCGTCGCCCGCTCTTTGTTTGGCCACCGGTAAGGTCTCGACACGTTGGATCCGGCTCCTCAGCCCCTGACCGCCCGTTTCACCACCCTGCCTACCCGCCTGTACCTGATTCGGCACGGGGAGGTGGTGAGGGACAAACCCAATACGTACAACGGTCACCGGGACGTTGAACTGACTCCCAACGGGATCGACCAATTGGAGCGGGTGGCGGACCGCCTTGCGTCGACGCGGATCCGAGCCGTGTACTCGAGCACGCTGCGGCGCAGCCGCCAAGGCGCCGAGCAGATCGCCAAACGCCACGGGTTGCCGGTGGTCTCGTACCCGGAGCTTCGCGAAAAACACTTCGGGGACTGGGAAGGACTGACCTACGCGGAGGTCGCGGAACGCTTTCCGGAGGCGTGGGCGAATTGGTTGATCGATCCGCCCAGCGTGAGACCCAGAGGCGGGGAGACGTACGCGGAAATGCGGGATCGGGTGCTGAAGTCGCTGGCGGGGATTCTCGCCAACCATCCCGAAGAGGCATTGGCATTGGTCGCCCACGGGGGCGTCAATCGTGCCATTCTGTGCCACGCCTTGGGGCTCGATCTCAAGTACGTGTTCCGGATCGAACAGGGCTACGGCGCATTGAACATCATCGACTTTTATCCCGACGGGATGGCCGTGGTGAAGGTGATGAATGCCGAGCCGGAACCCTGAGCGGCCCGCCCCGTGGAGCGACGATGCGACTGACCACCATTGAGCAGCACATCTTGGCCCAGCAGAGGCAGTTCCCCGGGGTGTCCGGTGAATTCTCCGGCCTGCTGTATGACGTGGCGCTGGCGGCCAAGCTGGTGTCGAAAGAGGTCAATCGCGCGGGGCTGGGCGATCTGCTCGGCTCGCTGGGGGAGGTGAATATCCAGGGCGAAATCGTACAGCGGATGGACAAGTTCGCCAACGAGTTGTTCATCCGCATCTTGAGCAGCGGGGGCAAGGTGTGCGCGATCGCCACCGAGGAAAACGAGCAGATCGTGGAGATCCGCGACGGAGGATTCGGAGGCAAATACGCCATCAACATGGATCCGCTCGACGGGTCGTCCAACATCGACGTCAACGTGAGCGTGGGAACGATTTTTTCGTTGCACCGCAAGCGCAGCGCCGGGCGCCGTGGGGCGGAGGAAGATTGCCTGCAGCCGGGGGCTCGACAGGTGGGCGCGGGCTACGTGATTTACGGATCGTCCACCATGTTGGTGTATACCACGGGGCTCGGCGTCCACGGGTTCACCCTGGACCCGACCGTGGGCGAATTCATCCTGTCGCATCCCGATATCAAAATGCCCTCGCGGTGCACGATCTACAGCGTCAACGAGGGCAACGCGGCCTACTGGGACGCGGGAACCCGCGCGTACGTCGAGTCGATCAAGGCCGTGGATCGCGCCACGGGCCGTCCCTACAGCCTGCGCTACATCGGGTCGCTGGTGTCCGATTTCCACCGCAACCTGCTCAAGGGGGGCATCTTCCTGTACCCGGCGGATCACAGAGACCCCAAGAGACCCAGCGGGAAACTACGCCTGCTGTTTGAAGCCGCGCCCATGGCCTTCATCGCGGAGCAGGCCGGAGGGGCGGCCACGACCGGGACGGAGCGAATCATGGACATCGAGCCGACCCACCTGCACCAGCGCGTTCCGCTGATCGTCGGCCCGAAAGAGGAAGTGGCCCGGTACGAAGAGATGGTGAAACAAGCGAACCGGTGAGGGGTGAGTCTTTTGCCCTCTCGCCCCCTCGCCCCCTCGCCCGCTCTCCCCGTCGCTCTATACATGCTCCTCCTCGTTGCCTGCACGCACCAAGGGGGCGCTCCGTTTTCTTCACGGTCCTCGCCGACCGACGTGGTGCTGAAGGACGCGGGCGAGTCGGTGTTCCGATACGAAACCTTCGGGAACGAGCGGTTCTTTTCCGACATCCTGGGTCTGGACGAGGGGTTTGCGCGTCGGGGCATCACGCCCAATGACCTGCTGGCGGCCGGCGTGCAGTTGGACGCGGACAAACTACCGTCCGAGTTCCTCCTGGTGGACGTGGGCAGCGGCGTCTACGGGAACGCCGCGGCAACCATGCGGTTGATCGGGGCCAACGCGGTCATCGGGCTCGTGGCGCGAAACGGGCGCGTCGGGGTCACCTGCGCGTGGTGCCATTCCCGCAGCGATGGGCGGATTGCCCCCGGGGTGGGCCGTCGCACCGACGGCGTGCCGAACGCCCGGCTCGCCTCCGGCGAGGTGCTCGCCTGGGGAGAACGCTCGCGCGCGTATTTGCCGTTCGTCAACGTGTCGCGGACCGGAAGCGGAGTGGCCGTTGATCTCGGTGCGGTGGACGACGCCGAGGTATTTGAAGGCGCGGCGGACGCGGCCCTCCGGTCTTGGCCGCGGGGTCAGGCCGATATCCTTCCGGACGGCGTGGGCAATCCGACGGACATCCCGTCACTGTTCCTGGTGGGCCCCCACGGTCCGTACTTGTGGGACGGGTCGTTCTCCGGGGCGGAAGACGCGAATCAGTATTTTGCCACCGTGGTGCTGGATCCCACGGTGCTGGCGACTCCTCCCGGGAAAGCCTTCCTGGCCGACGGCCCGTTCTGGCCCGTCGGCGAGTCGTTGAGCCGAGCGTATCACCGCGCCTTGGAGGCGATCGACCCGGAAGGCGATTGGCCGCGGGCGGCCATCTTTCGCGCGAGCGTTTTCAAACTGTTCCATGACGCAATGGATGCCAAGTTCCGCGTCAATCGCGACGAGGTCGCGGCGTTGACCGCATACCTGGGCGGTGTGCTGCCTCCCGAGCGGGATCTTCCCGACGAACGCGTGATCGACGCCGGGCGCCGGGTGTTCCGTCGGTCCGGGTGCAACGATTGTCACTTGGAGGCGTGGGTGGCGGGTGGAGCGGTCGTGCCGCTGGCCACGCTGGTCGCCGGTTATGGTCAGGGCCGCGAAGCGCCCACGGTCGAGAATCCCGGCATGGGGTATGACGATCGCATCGCCCTGACGCCGGGGGAGGATTCGATCGCTCGTCGGGGGTACAAGGTGCCGTCGTTGTTGGGTCTTTCGTGGTCCGCGCCGTACTTGCACGACGGATCGGCGCCGACGTTGGAGGCGTTGTTCTCTCCCGAGCGGGGCGCCGGCGCGCCGCACCCGTACTTCATCGCTTCAGCCAGGGAACGGAAAGAGTTGGCGGCGTTCTTGATGGCGTGGGACGGGCGGGTGTATCCGTGAGGATAAAGATCGACCCCGTCTCTTACTGGATCTTTCCCGCGTAGATCTTCATGATCGTGTCCAGGAATTTGAGCGCTTCGGGCTTGGGCCGTTGGAAGGAATTGCGGCCGATGATGGAGCCGAAGCCTCCGCCGTCGCGGATCGCCCGGACTTCGCTGAACACGCGCTCGTCGTCTTCCTTGGCGCCCCCGGAGAAGATCACGATCCGTCGGCCGTTGAACGCGGCCTGGACCACGTGCCGGACGCGATCGGCCAAGGTTTTGATGGGGACGCTTTGCGACTCATAGACCTTCTTGGCCGCCGCCTGCTCGAGGTGGTCGGTCGGGAGTTTGACCTTGATGATGTGCGCGCCCAGTTGCGCCGCGATCTGCGCGGCGTAGGCGACCACGTCGATAGCGGTTTCCCCTTCCTTGCTGAGGCCGGAGCCGCGGGGGTAGGACCACACCACCACGGCGAGCCCCACGGCCTTGGCTTCCTCCGCGATAGCCCGCAGTTGCTCGTACATACTCTGGCTGCGTGACGATCCGGGGTAGATGGTGTAGCCCACCGCGGCGCATCCCAACCGCAGCGCGTCGCGGACCGATGCGGTTTGCGACGGCAGCGGATCCTTCTCGTCGTAGAGCACATCGTGATTGTTGAGCTTCAGGATCATAGGTACGTCGCCCGCGAACTCAGCGGCCCCGGCTTCCAAAAAGCCGAGCGGAGCCGCGTAGGCGTTGCAGCCCGCGTCAATGGCGAGCCGAAAGTGATAGTGGGGATCATAGCCTGACGGGTTCTGGGCAAAGCTCCGGGCCGGGCCGTGTTCAAACCCCTGGTCCACCGGCAGGATCACGAGCTTCCCGGTGCCTCCCAGGACCCCGTGGTTCAGGATACGAGCCAGGTTGGTCTTGGTGCCGGCTCCGTCGTTGGTGTACCCGTTCAGGATGGCGCGGATTCGGTCCTGCATGGCAGCCTCCTCAGGCTCACTCAAATGCCAAGGTGAGCAGTTGCTGGGCCGGTGCGGGTTGCGCGAAGCTGTAACTGCACAGATAGTTGACGTCCGCCAAATCCCGTTCGTCGATCGGGAAGGCCGCGCATTGGTTGGGCCGCGCGCTGTGATAAATCAAGCAGCGGGGGTTCTCGTCGGTGCCTCCCAGGAACGGGCAATGAAAGACCAACTTGCAGCATCGTCCGCAGCCCACGCATTCTCCCTGGCGGAGGGCAGCCTGGCGTCGGACGTATTCCGACGGAACCAGACAAAGAAAGAACCGCCGAATCTTGCCCCGGACCTTGGTGAAGCGCGTGGCCGACGCGCTGGGCATCAGGCGGCGTAACCGAGCCATTCGCATACGAGCTCCTTCTCGTGAGTCGATAAACGCGCCACTTGTACCACAACGACGCGCGCTCTGCAATCGGGTCGCGGGTGTCAGGTCGAGGACGCGCCGGCCAGGTCGGCCGCCACGGCGTTGAGCGTTCGCGCGTGGTCCGCCAACCGACCCGTCACGTCCCGCAGGCGTTGCTCCAGCCCGCTCATGCGCTCCTCGGTCAAACGCCGCTCGTGGTGCCACTTGGCTTCGGCTTCCTCCCAGCCCCGCTGGCGGTCCTCGAGCGTCCGCCGGGTATGATCGAAGGCCGAGCGGATCTCGCCTAGTTCCCGCCGGGCCGTGTCGGCTTCCACGCGCAGCGCGTGAAGCTCGGCGTCACGCGTCTCGATGTTCTGCCGCAGCGCGCCCAGCTCGGTGCGCTGAGAAGCCAGAGTGTCCTGAATGCGGAAGTACGCGCGCATGATCTCGCCGATGGCGTGGTCGGGGAACGTGGCGGTCGGGGACAGGGGGCGACCCTCGGCCAAAGCTTGCGAACTGGCGTGCAGCCAGTCGAAATGGGTGCAGAGATCCTTGAGCCAGTCAAACGGGGATGTCGTGGTCATGGCTGAATTCCTTTCTCCGCTTCGCGGGCACGGGAGTTCCGGGACGGCGGGTTCCACCACGGAACGCGCGGGCTCGCGAAGACTCCGGCATAAGGTTGAGGTCATCGCAGATAGGCATCGGTCACGTACCGGCGCATCATCCGGTGACTGTTGAAATACGAGGCATTCTTGCCGATCGCGTGTTTCATGACGGCCGCCCACCCTTTGCGGTTTTCGGTATACAGCGGCAGAATCACGCGCTCGAGCTTTTCGTACAGGTCGTTCGCGTCCCGCTGGTCGTCGCCCTCGGCCGGCGCCGTCTCGCGCGGCGGCGCCCCGATCGACCAGCCGGTGATCCCTTCGATGTGCCCCTCGATCCACCAGCCGTCGAGCACGCTGAAGTTGGGCACCCCGTTGTGCGTGGCCTTCATCCCGCTCGTGCCCGAGGCTTCCAACGGCCGCCGCGGCGTATTCAGCCAGACGTCGGATCCGGAGATGATCGTGAGCGCCATGTCCATGGTGTAGTCGGCCAGATACGCCACCGCGATCTGGCCTCTCAACGTCTCGATGGCGTTGAACAGGCGCTCGATGATCCGTTGTCCCGGGACGTCTTGGGGATGCGCTTTTCCGGCGATCACGACCTGGAGGCGGCCCTTCCCGATTTCGGCCAAGCGTTTGGGATCCGAGAACAGGAGATCGGCTCGTTTGTACTGGGTCACCCGACGGGCGAACCCGATCGTGAGCACGTCCGGCCCCATCTCCACGCCGGTCGTCTGCTTGACCAGGGCGAGCAGACGGGCTTTGGCCGATTGGTGCGCCAGCCAGAGCGCGTCGTCCGGGATGTTGTCGACGCGAACCAGCAGTTCGGGGTCGTTGGCCCATCCGGGAAGGTAGGCATCATACAGCGCCGCCATGTCAGGCCCGGTCCAACTGAAGCTGTGCACGCCGTTGGTGATGGCCGAGATTTCGTACCCTGGGAACAAGGCGCGCGAGACTTCGCCGTGCCGTTTGGCCACGCCGTTGACGAAGCGGCTCAGGTTGAGCGCGAGCATGGTCATGTTCAGCTCTTGTTCCCCGGCAAATCGCTTCATGACCGGAACCGGCACCGGCGCGCCGAGAACCTGTTCGACCAGATCGTACGAAAATCGGTCGTGGCCGGCGCCCACCGGCGTGTGGGTCGTGAACACACACAAGTCCTTGATTCGCTCCGCGTCCCAGATCAGATCCTCGTGCCACACGCTCTCGATAGGACGCCTGAATCGCTCCAGCAACTCGAGGGTCAGCAGAGCCGAGTGCCCTTCGTTGAGATGGTACTTCCGCACGGTCACGCCCAGGGCCTGGAGCATCTTGCCGCCGCCCATCCCGAGCACGATCTCCTGCCGCAGCCGGTAGGCCGCGTCGCGTCCGTACAGGAACGACGTGAGCTCGCGGTGCTCCGGCGTGTTCTCCGGGAGATCGGTGTCCAAGAACAACACCGGGATCCGGCCGCCGGTCGGACTCTGCACCCAGTACAACCACGCCGCAACCGCGACCGGCCGGCGGTCGATCGTGACTCGCACCTGGGCGGGCAACCGGGTCATCAAGCGGCTCGGATCCCACGGCCACGGGTGCGCCGATTGTCGCCCCCGATCGTCCAGCTTCTGGTGGAAGTACCCCTGACGGGTGACGAGGGTGACCGCCACCAACGGCAGCTTGAGATCGGCGCTGCTCTTGATGGTGTCGCCGGCCAGGACCCCGAGCCCGCCGCTGTACGTCGGAATATCGGTCCGCAGACCGATTTCCATCGAGAAGTACGCGATCTTGGGTTCGTTGGTCAGCGAATCGAGGGTCGACACGAGAGTTCACTATACGGCCAAGCGCGGCGCGAGTGCAAGCGGGTCGGCTGCAGGGAACGCTCGCAATACACTTTTGCTTGAAAATGCGAGAGGCTTGCGATACAACTAGCGCCATGCCGGGACCAGACGAAAACGGCCGCCTCGTCGAAAACGAAATCTGGGCGATCGGCGGGGGCAAGGGGGGGACGGGGAAAACGTTTCTGGCCGCGAGCCTCGCCATCGGTCTCGCCCGCCTCGGCAAGCGCGTGATCGCCATCGACGCCGATCTCGGCTGCGCGAACCTCCACACCGCATTGGGCGCCGACCCGCCCTCGGCTACGCTGTCGGACTTCGTCAAGGGCCGGGTGAAGCACCTGGCCGACGTGCTGGTGGATACGTCGCTGCCCACCCTGCGGCTGATCAGCGGCGCCCACGACTTTCTGGAGATCGCCAATCCCCGCTACACCGAGAAGATGAAGATGATCCGCCAGATGCAGGAACTGGACGTGGATTACATCCTTCTCGACCTCGGCGCGGGGACGTCGTTCAATTGCCTGGATTTCTTCCTGGCCGCGGACCGCGGCATCCTCACGGTCATCCCCGAGCCCACGTCGATCGAGAACGTCTACCGCTTCATCAAGAGTTCCTTCTATCGCCGGTTCAAGCGGGCGGTGCGCAATCCCGAGATCAAGGCGCTGGTGGCCAGCGCCATGGATCAGAAGAACGAACGGGGCATTCGCACCCCCCATGACCTGATCACCGGCGTCGAGGCGATCGATCCGGAAGTCGGGGGACGGCTGCGCAAGACCATGGCCCAATTCTCGCCCAAGTTGGTGGTCAATCAAGTCCGTTCGCAGGATGACGCCGCGCTGGGGCTGTCGATGCGGAGTTCGTGCTCGAAGTATTTCGGCATCCAGGTCGAGTATATCGGCTACATCGAGTACGACGACACCGTGTGGCGCGCCAACAAGCGCAAGCGGCCGCCGGTGCTGGAGTTCCCGGACGCCAGTTCCTCGCGCGGCATGGAGCGCGTGTTGACCAACCTCCTCAAAGGCGAACAGATCGCGCTCGATCTCTGCGTTCGGGGATGAAGCCGTTCCGGGAGCAGAACTTCTATGAGCTGCTTGAAGTGGCTCCGGACGCGTCCTACGAGCAACTCGCCCGCGCCTACGCGACGGTCAAGCGAACGTTCAGCCACAACTCGTTGGGGGCCCACTCGCTCTTCGACGCCAACGAGCGGAGCGAACTTCTGAAGCGGCTGGACGAGGCGTGGCACACGCTGTCGAATCCCGAGCAACGGGCGCGTTACGATCGGGAAGTCCTCGGTCTGACACCCGCGTTTCTGACCTTCGGCGACGAACGCCACGGGTCGGCTAGGCCGCCCCAGCCGCCGGCTCCGCCGCTGGCGCTGTCCGAGGTGACGGGCGCGACGCTGCGCGCCCGCCGTGAATCCATCGGCGTGCCGCTGCAGGAGATCGCCAGAAACACCCGCATCAGCATCGCGTATCTGCAGTTCATCGAAGAAGACCACGTCAAAGGCCTTCCCCACGACGCCTACCTTCGCGGCTACCTCACCCAATACGCCAAGGCCCTCGGGCTCGACCCGAACGTGGTCGCCGAGGGGTACCTCCAACACGCGAAAACGCTGCGAGGGCACAAGGGCTGACGTGTGACCCCGTGGCGCTTCTGCTAGTTGAAGCGCCACGGGCGACGCCCTCTTATTGCATAACCGCTTCAAGGAGTGTACACTGCGTCGTGTGCACTTGATTGTGGGGGCGCGATGAAGACTGCTACGGCGAAGGACCTCAGGCATAAGACGGCTGCGCTGCTCCGAGAGGTGCGTCGGGGCAAGCGCATCGGCATTACGTATCGTGGGAGGACCGTAGCGGAACTCGTTCCCCACGAGCCGGTCAAGGAGAAACCCTTCGAGCCGATCGGATTCGGTATGTGGCGTGATCGCAAGGACCTTCGAGACGTCGAGCGATGGATGACCCGACTACGCAAGCCACGGTACACCCGGTAATCCTCGACACGGACATTCTGATCTGGTACTTCCGAGCGAGCGCAAAGGCTCGGCGGTTTATCGAAGGGGTGCCTCATGAGCAACGCATCACGTCATCGCTCGTCCTCATGGAGCTCGTTCAGGGGTGTCGGCGTCCCGAGGAGGTCGAGGAGGTTGAGGCGTTTCACCGCCAGAACATCGCGCGGGTCGTGATTCCGGATGAGTCCGTCTGCAGCCGAGCGATCGACTTGCTCAAGCGGTTTGCAGCCTCTTCAGGCTTAAGAGTTGTTGACGCGTTGATCGCGGCAACCGCGCTCGGACATCGCCTCAGCCTTGCGACTGCGAACACCAAGCACTAGCGCGCCATTCCTGGTCTTCGACTCGTCCCGTTCAGGCCTTAGCCGCTCTTCTCCTGCAACTTGGTCAGGTCGATCACGCTCCAGCCGATCAATCGTCGCCCAGCACCCGGCTGATCGCCCCGCGGAGGGAAGAGACCATTTCCGAGAGATCATCCGTCGTTGACGCCAGCGGGGGCACCAGGACGAGTACGTCCCCGAGGGGGCGGGTGAGGAGTCCGAGTTCTCGCGCCGCGCGGCTGACCGTCCATCCGACGCGGTCGGGAACCGGAAACCTCGCCTTGGTCGCGCGGTCCCGGACCAGTTCGATGCCCGCCATCAGGCCGCACTGGCGGATCTCTCCGACGTGGGGATGTTTTTCCAGAGTGGCGAGCGCGTCGCGCAGGTGGGCGATTTTGGTGTCCAGGCCTGCAAGGACGCGGTCGTGGACAAAGATGTCGAGCGTCGCCAGTCCGGCGGCGCACGCCAGCGCGTTCCCGGTGTAACTGTGGCCGTGAAAGAACGTCCGAAACTCCGGATACTCGCCTAAAAACGCGTCGTAGATCTGTTGGGTGGCCAACGTGGCGGCGAGGGGGAGATAGCCGCCGGTCAATCCCTTGGCGACCGCCATCAGATCGGGCGTTACCCCTTCCTTGATGCACGCAAACATCGCGCCGGTTCGGCCGAACCCGGTGGCCACTTCGTCCGCGATCAGCAACACGTCGTAACGGGTGCAGAGGTCTCGAAGGCGCTTCAGGTAACCGGGCGGCGCGGTGATCATCCCGGCGGCCGCATACACGAGCGGCTCGACGATCAGGGCGGCGATCTCTTGGTGATGTTCGGCGAGGGTTCGCTCCACATCGCCCAAACACGCTATCTCGCACGCCGGGTAGGTCAGGTCCAAATGACACCGGTAACAATACGGCGGCCGGCCGCGATACGTAGGGAACAGGTAGGGCGCGAAGCGGCTGTGGAACACGTCGATCCCCCCCACGCTCACGGCACCGACCGTGTCGCCGTGGTAGGCCAACGAGTACGCGAGCACCTTGGTCTTTTGCGGACGCGGGGGCGACGCCTGTTGCCAGTACTGGAGCGCCATCTTGAGCGCGACTTCGACGGCGGTGGAGCCGTCGTCGGAGTAGAACACCTTGGTCAACCCGGGCGGTGCCAGCTGCACCAGGCGCTGGGCCAGGAGGATCGCGGGCGGGGAGGAGCAACCCAGCAGTGTGGAGTGGGCGACGCGCCCGAGCTGTTCGGTGATCGCGCGGTCGATCTCCGGGCGCCGATGGCCGTGAACGTTGACCCAGAGAGACGACACGCCGTCCAGATACCAGCGGCCCTCGTGATCGCGCAGGCGCACGCCCTGTCCCTCGGTGATGATCAGGGGAGGCTCGGTCACCCATTCGCTCATTTGGGTGAACGGGTGCCAGAGGTGGGCGTGGTCTAGGTTGACGAGGGTGGCGGGGTCTTGGAGCCTGTCCATGAAAGGCCATCTGCGGCGTTGCCGCTTGCGCTCCGGTGCTCACGTACGTACCCAGTACGCTCCGCTCCGGTGCTCAGCGGCGCCTGGCATCTGGCCTTCCCTGAACAGGCTCCGCTTTCGCGGTGAGTCGGACGGGTTCCTATCCGATCGGCCAAGGCGGTCAAGGGACCACCCCGGCGGCGACATGCGCGCTGCTACTTGTCATTGAGCACGACGAACAGGCCTCGTTGCTCGCGGATGATGCGAAGCAGCACGCCGTCCTCGGGTTTGAGGCCTTCGCTGGTCTTGCGAAAGTCGCCGGAATCCGTGATCGCGTGTCGGTTGATCTCTTTGATCACGTCGCCTTCTTTGAGACCGCCGCTATCCGCCAGGCTGTCGGCTTCCACCTTGGTGATAATGACCCCCTGGGTATCCTTCAGCTTAAGCCGATCCGCGGCTTCCTTGGAAATATCCTCGATGGTGAGGCCCAGAATCGACTCGGGCGTTTTAACCGGCACCACCTCGGGCGCGTCCGACTCCTCCTTGCGTTCGCTCAAGACCACGGACAGCTCACGCGGCTCCCCGTTCCGGAGGATTTTCAGGCTGGCCGCCTTCCCCGGGGTGAGGGCCGCGACCGCTTTGGCGAGACTGGTGGGAGTGTCGACCACCGCGTTGTCCACCTGCAGGATGATATCCCCTGGTTGGATTCCCGCCTTCTGGGCGGGTTCGCCGTCGAACACTTCGTTGACCAACACGCCTTCTTCCTTTTCGAGGTTGAATTGCGCCGCGAGCTCTTCGGTCACGGTTTGGATGCCCACCCCCAGCCAGCCGCGACTGACGCGGCCTTTGGCCACCAGTTGCGGGTAGATGTCCTGCACCATCTTGGAGGGAATGGCGAAACCAATGCCTTGGGCGAAGTTGATGATCGCGGTGTTGATGCCGATGACCTCTCCTTTGATATTGAAGAGCGGCCCGCCGCTGTTGCCGGGGTTGATGGACGCATCGGTCTGGATGAAGTCCTCGTAGCGGGAGAGGTTGACGTTTTCCCGCTTGAGCGCGCTGACCACGCCCACGGTGAGCGTGTGCTCCAACCCGAAGGGGTTGCCCACCGCGATCACCCACTGACCCACCTTGACCTGGCTCGAATCACCCAGGGGGACCGTGGGGAGGGGGGTCTTGGACTCGATCTTGACCACCGCCAGGTCCGTGTCGGGATCTCGGCCCACGACTTTCCCCGTGAATTTGCGTTTGTCGAGCAGGCGAACCTGGACCTCGTCGGCGTCGCCCACCACGTGATTGTTGGTGACGATGTAGCCGTCTTTGTCGATGATCACGCCCGATCCGCTGCTGGGTGAGTCGGGGCGCTGGCGGAACCGCTCGCTGCGCGGAGGCGGCGTGGCGCCGGTCGAGATGTTGACGACCGAGGGCTTCACGTGTTCGGCAAGGTCGACGAACACGTCCTGCAGTTCGGTCACGGCTTTCAGGCCCGAGGTTTCTTTGACTGCGGCGGCGGGCGGAACAGCGCCGACCAGTGTGGCCGCGAGGAAGAGCGCGACGAGTGCGGAAACGAATCCCGGAAAGGGGCGGTGAGCGGAACGAACGGTCATGGTGCGACTCCTTGTGTGCGTGACGGACGGGTCAGCGCTGCAACGCCTGCAGCAGCGATTCGTCGAGTCGGTGTTGGTGGAAATATTCGCGCTCCAATTCTTCGAGATCGTATCGATCCACGCCGCTCGACGCGAAAAACGCGTCTCGTCGCCCGTCCGATCCCTCGGGCGAAGCCACGAGCGTGGGCAGGACTTCGTAAAAGTAGACCGCCTCCCGGTGCAGATCGCGGATCACTTTGCGGAACGTGGCTTCGGGGATAGGCGCCGTGATGACGCCCTTGTTCAGCAACTCCTGCGAGAGCTGATCCCGCAAATGCGTCATCGCTTCGGCCTGGGGTTCCTTGATGAATTGTTTGAGGAACCGCTTGAGGTGTTTGTGAACCTGGCGGTAGCCTTGGGCGTCCAGATTGACCTGACGAACCTGATTGGCCACCTCCTGCAGGGTCAGCCGCCCCTCGTCGATTTCCTTTAACCCCTGGAACACGATGAAGATTTTCCGGCGACCGAAATCCGTGAGGTACCGATCCTTGACGATCGAGTCGATGAACAGTTCCTTGAAAAGCTTCGGCGCCAGATCGTCGAAGATCTTTTTGTTGGCGTGAATGGTCTTCAGCACGGAATCAGTGGTCTGATCATCGTCCATAAAGACCATTTGATTCAAGTAGGTGTAGGTCGCGTCGAACCGGTCGAAGCACGTGACGATGAGGCTGAAGCGCTCCAGGATCCCGGAATCCCCGGTTTGCGAGGCGTATTCGTCGCAGCTCTTGCCCACGTCCAGCAACAGGGCGTCGAACGCGAAGTCGCGCCGCTCGATGGCCTGTCGCTTGGCGCGCAGCAGCGTGGCCAGTTCCTCCTTGAGCACCGAGCCGTCGCTGGACTGGCGTTGCAGGAACATGCTGTCGAGGAGGCTCCGCGCGGCCGCGAGGTGCTCCGGTTCTTCGAAGCGCTCGGCCGCTTTGTCCTTGAGGAAGATACCGTCCAAAGTGTGAAACACTTCCAGCGGAATCGCGTGGCGCACCGAGAGCGTGCGCAAACGGTTGAGCTTGGCGAGAATCGCCTGGGTGGAGCTGGGATCGATGAGCATCTCGGCCAACAGGTCTTTATATTCATCGATCAACCGCTTGTTGTCCGGGTGTTGATAGACCACGTCGATCTGCATGCGGGTCTGCTGGTAGAGATCGATGGTGTGTTGCTGCGCGATCTCTTCCAGCCGCCGTGAGACCGGTTCGTCGTTCTGCGTGTGGGCGGCGTAGACGTGTTGGAACGAGTGGTAATAGGTCGTGTGCCCGCGGTGCGTCAGCTTGAAGAGGTACAGAATCGCCCGAGGCTCCTTGAGCGCCTCGTAGAGTTGGTGGACCATCTGCACGTCGTCCTGGATCGACACCAGCGCCGAGTGTTTGACGACGCGGCCGATCCGCCGCAACAGGAATTCCTGCTGTTTGTGAAGCGGCTGCTGCTCGGGGAGATGGACGAAGAAATAATAATTGCACACCGCGTTGCCGCTGCGGAACACTTCCTCGAAGGTCTCGCGGCCCTCGGTTTGGTCCGTGAATCGGATCGACTGGCCGGTAGGATCGAGAATGGCGCCGTTGAGCACCAGGCGATTGACGACTTCTTTCTTGACCAGGTCCTTGAGCGGGAGGTTGACCCCGAACATGTACCGGCAGAAGCTTCCGCCGTTGCCTTTGTACCGGATGCCGTCGTGTCCGATGAGAAATTCGTTGCCTGCCGCGAAGAATCGGATCGTCCCGGGTTTCCCGTCGGGCGACGGCTCGTAGAAAAACTGGTGCCCGACCGAGCGGCCGGCGATCGTGGCGAAATACTCAATCTCCGGGTTGACCTGTCCGTGAAGGCGGATGTCTTCGATCATTCGGGCATCAGCTCAATGCGAGTCCGGCGGCATCGTGGAACCGTGGTAAGACGCACGCCACATTATAGCAAATTCGACGGGTGAGCAATGTTGAACACCCGAGCGGTGCACGCACGGAGCGGCGCACGCCACCGGATGTTTCTTGACAGCATTTTCCGACGTCTGTTACGGTAAACCGTTGCGCTATGTTGCGATCCGACACGCCGAGAGTGCTTGTTCCGGGGGACGGGACGCCCGTCGCGGTCCGTGTTTGACGACCGAGCCTCCCTGACGGTGGACCGCTCGGGCCCGCCGATGGTCGAACTCCGCGGCATCCAGTGCGCCTACGACGACAAGGTCGTGTTCGAGGGAGTCGATCTGGCGATTCCCCGCGGCATGTACACGGGTATCGTCGGCCCCAGCGGGTCGGGGAAGACCACCTTGCTGAAGGTGATCCTGGGCATCGTCAACGTCACCTCCGGCGACGTGCGGGTCTCGGGCGTTCGGATCAACGGCTCCACCAGCCGCGGCGTCGGGTACGTTCCCCAGATCGAGACCGTCAACTGGAACTTCCCGGTGACGGTCGAGCAGGTCGTGCTCATGGGGAGGCAACGCGAAATGGGTTGGCTCCCGTGGCCGAGCCGTGAGGACCGCCGGGTGGCGCTCGACCTGCTGGAGCATTTGGGAATCCGGCAATACGCGCAGCGCCAGATCCGCGCGCTGTCCGGCGGGGAGCAGCAGCGGGTGTTCCTGGCCCGGGCGCTGATCAGCCGACCGCAGGTGTTGATCTTAGATGAGCCCACCTCGGGCGTTGATCTCAAGACCCAACACCACATCCTTCACCTGCTGTCGCAACTGAACCGCGAGGGAATTACCATCATTCTCACCACGCACGATCTCAACAGCGTGGCGCGCCACCTGCCGTGGGTCATTTGTTTCAATCGTTCGCTCGTGGCGCAGGGCGATCCGCAAGAGGTATTCACGTCCGAGATCCTGAGCCGGACGTACAACTCGGAGATGGTGGTGGTCAGGCAGAACGGGCTTCTACTCATCGCCGACAGCCCCAACGCGGGCGCGCACTACGCGCCGCGCAAGGTCGGCGGGGAGGACGGCGATCGAGACCCTGTTTGAACCCCTGCAGTACGAATTCTTCCGCAACGGGCTGTTGGCCGCGGCGATGACGGGCGCGATCTGCGGGTTGATCGGCGTCTACATCGTGCTCCGGAACATGAGCTACATCGGACACGGGCTGTCGCACTCCGTGTTCGGAGGCGCGGTGGTCAGTTACGTGATGAACTGGAACTTTTACCTCGGCGCCGGGCTGTGGGGATTTCTATCCGCGCTCCTCATCAACTCGGTGGCCAAACGCAAAAAGATCGGAGCCGATGCCGTGATCGGGATCGTCACCACCGCCAGTTTCGCGGTGGGGGTGGTGTTGATCAGCCGGGTGCGAAAGTTCACCCGCAACTTCGAGGCCGCGTTGTTCGGCAACATCCTCGGCGTCACCGTCGAGGACCTGATCGTAATCGCGGGCGTCTCCCTTCTGTCGGCGTTGGTGATTTTTGTGCTCTACAAACAGCTCCTGTTCACGACGTTCGACCCCGAGGTCGCGCGGGTGTACGGCGTCCCGGTGGAGTGGGTGGACACCGCGTTCGCCCTGGTGCTGGCCGCGACGATCGTGGTGTCGATGCAGGTGCTGGGCGTCATGTTGATCGTGGCGGCGATCGTGATTCCCGCGGCGACCGCGCGGCTCCTGACCCATAGTTTCCATCGGCTGGTGTTTTATTCGGTGGGGATCGGGGTCCTGTGCGGGGTGGGCGGCATGTACCTGAGCTTTACCTCCAACGCCTCTTCGGGAGCCACGATCGTGCTCTTCGCCGCAGTGGTGTTCGCGCTGGCACTCGGGTATGACTCGTTTCGCCGAACCACGGTGCGTCCCCTGCCGGCCTCACCGGTGGCGGCGGTCCGCCACCAGCATTCGCACCAGCACGGAGACATCCTCCACCAACACGAGCACGAGACAAAACTTGATCTGGAGCACAGCCACCACCCGGGCGCCGAAGACGCGCAAATCGTGGCCCGGCCGCCGGCTGCGGACGTTCCGCTTAGGGGGCCGAACGGCACCAACCGGCTGCACCTGGTCATCGACGGCATGACGTGCGCGTATTGCGTCCGGGCCGTGGAACGGGCCATCGGCCGCGTTGACGGCGTCACGGCCGTGCAGGTGGATCTCCCGTCGCGGTCGGTGGATGTCACGGTGGACGGCCCTGCCGGGGCTACGGAGCGGGTGCGCGAAGCCATTCGCCTGGCCGGCTACCAGCCTCGCGGCTAGCCATTTACTGCGCCTGTGGGCGGCGCGTGTATCTCTTTGACCTACTCACAGATCATTTCACTCAGCTTTCATATGCGCTTGATATAGCTGAAACATTCAACCTCTACACTATTGCCGACCAACCTTGTCATGGGCGGGTGGGTTCTCGATCTTCCGGAGCCGAGTGAGCTCTGATCGCGGGACGTGGTTGGCGAATGATCTCTGTCGGAACCTCTGCAAGGCCAGTGCTGCTGCGGGTTGATACGGATAGACGTTGCATTGTTGTTCAGGGTTCGGATATTATTTGGCCCATCTAGGTTGTAACTGTCCGGCGATCCACGCATGGCGTCTGGCCGCCCCTTTCTGGCGGACGTCGGTGGTGACTCCGTATCAACCATCGGAATAAAGGCGGAACGCGTCAGGTCTGACGTGTAAACCTCGGAGGAGTAGTTTCTGTGAACTCCGGCGTGCGTTCCGACCGTAGCGACATATTTGAACACTCCGTGCTTGTCGGGTCCCTAAGTGAACGGGCTCCCGGGGGAAGGTCATCGGTAGCGTGAAGCGTCGGTTCCTCTGGGCCAACTGTGTGGTCGCGCTCTGGCTGGGTGCCTGCGCGTCCAGTCCTGCGCCGGCGCCCGCGCCGAAGGAATCGCGGGTACCGCTTCCGAGCTCGGAGTATCGGATCGGTCCGGAGGACGTGCTGGAAATCGTGGTGTGGAAGAACGCTGATTTGTCCAAGACCGTGTCGGTGCGCCCCGACGGGATGATCACGCTTCCGTTGATCGGGGAGCTGCGCGCGGGGGGCCTGACCGCGGATGAGGTGCGGACCGAGATCAAGAGCCGCCTGGAACGGTACAAAGAGACCCCAGAGGTATCCGTGACCGTCGCGGATATCCGAAGCTACAACCTGTTCATTCTTGGCGAGGTCCGGACCCCGGGCCGTTATCAAGTCAAGACCTCCACCACCCTGCTACAAGCGCTGGCATTAGCCGGCGGGTTTACGGAGTTCGCCGATACCGACGGCATCGTGGTCGTGCGGCGGGATACACGGGAAGCGGTCTCGAAAGAGCAGCGGATCAGGGTCCGATATCGGGATTTGGTCCAGCGGGGGGACGTGGCGTTGTCTCCCGGCGATACCGTCATCGTTCCGTAGCAGGGCGATATGGCACAATCCAGCACACGCGACGGAGTCGATCACTACCTGGAGGTTTTCAGCCGGAGACGCTGGTGGGTCATCATTCCGGCGATCGTCATCGCGACGCTCACGGTCCCCATCGTGATGTGGCTGCCGGCCACCTACCGATCCACCACGCTGATCACGGTCGAAGCGCAAAAAGTGCCGGAAGAGTTTGTGCGTTCGACCGTCACGATCCCGATCGAAGAGCGCCTCCAAGCCATCAGCCAACAGATTCTCAGCCGAACTCGCCTCGAACGGGTCATCGAGAAATACGGCTTGTACCGAGAGGACAGACAACGCGGGTGGGGATGGCTCACCACGTGGTTCGGACGAAGCGAAGATCGAGAACAAGCGGCCCGTCCGGGCAGTCCCCAGATGCTCGACCTTGTGGTGCTCATGAAGAGCAACATTGAAATTGAGGTTCCACGGGCGCGTGATCGCGGTAACACGATTTCGATCTCGTTCAGCGGCGAATCGCCCCAGACCGTCCAGGCCGTGACGAACGAACTCGCATCGCTGTTTATTGAAGAGAACCTGAAGGCCCGTGAGGCCCAGGCGGAAGGCACCACCGAATTCCTCGAAACCGAGCTTCAGCAGACGAAGGTGCAGCTGGAGACCCACGAGCAGCACTTGCGCGCGTTCAAAGAGCGCTCGATGGGCGAGTTGCCGGATCAGCTGGACGCCAACCTGCGGACCCTCGACCGACTCCAGTTGGAACGACAGGTCCTGCAGCAAAGCTTGAAGAGCGCGGAGGACCGCTACGCGGATCTAAGCCGGCAGGTTCTTGCGGCATCGTCAGCCTCAGAGGAGGCTACGCCGTCCGATCTGGCGCGACGGCTTCAGACGTTACGCACTCGTCTTGCGGACCTGCGGACCGAATACCGGGACGAGTATCCGGACATCATTCTGCTCAAGAAGGAAATTGCCTCGGTGGAAACCGAACTCGCCTCGCAGGGGTCACGGGAGGCACAAGAAGTGACTTCGGCTTCGGCTGCCGGTCAACTTCCGGCCGGGAATCCGCTCGCGATGCAGCTGGCCGACCAGCAGCGGGAAATCAACGCACTCAGACTTCGTCAGCAGACGGTCTTGGAACAGATCCGCGAGTATGAGCGGCGGGTCGAGAATACCCCGGTCCGCGAACAACAGTTGGCCGCGATCCTCCGCGACTACGAGAACGTTCAGCGCAGCTACCAGAGTCTGCTCGCGAAACGTCAGGATGCCAAGATCTCCGAGAGTCTGGAGCGAAGGCAAAAGGCCGAATTTTTCCGCATCCTCGACCCGGCGAATCTGCCGTCTCGCCCCGATAAACCCAACCGTCCGCTCTTGATGCTGTTGGGGATTTTCGGGGGACTTGCGGCCGGCTTGGGTCTCGCCTATTTCCGCGAGCAGCTTGATCCCTCGATTCAAAGCGAGGAGGACCTGGTCGCGGCGACCACCGGTCTTCCGCTCCTCGCGGTCATTCCGGTCATCCCCGCTTCGGTCAAGAAGAAATCGCGCTCTGAATCGTCGCCGACGGTCCACGTGGGCTCCGGGAAACCATGAGCGACTCGCGATCTCCCGAACCGTACGCCTCGTGGTTATCAAGGATCCGGCAACGCGTGGAGTCTCCAAGCGGGGTCAGCAACGCTCAGACCAACGACGATCTGTCAGCGTCGTCAACCGGTCAGCGACCCGCAAGGGGAGACAAGGTTCAGCTCCCGTTTATCGCAGCGATCGATGAGCCAGACTCGGTGGTCGCCGAGCAGTACCGGCTGTTCGCTGCCAGACTGGAGGGGTTGTGGAAACAGCCCGGCTTCAAGATGGTGGGCATCACGAGCACACTGCCTAGCGAGGGTAAGAGCTTGACCAGCATCAACGTGGCCTGCGTGTTGGCCAAGGACTTCGGACGCCGCGTGCTGGTAATCGATGGCGATTTTCGCAAGCCCAGCCTTTGGCAGTACGTTGGCAACAAACCGTCAAAGGGGCTATCGGACGCAATTGCCAACCGGCGGGACGCGGATTCGATGGTTCGACGGCTCCGATACGAGCACCTCGCGGTTCTCCAAACCGGTCAGGTGCCGATCAACTCCACGCGATTGTGGAAGTCTGACGCGATCAAGCACTTGCTGGCGCATTTCGGTGGACAATATGACTATGTGATCGTCGATACGCCTCCGGTCTTGACGGTCGTCGATACGACCTTGATCGCGGATCTAATGGATGGGGTGGTGGTGGTGGTGCGGTCCGGCGTGACGCCGACGGCCATGCTGCAGAAGGCCCTGGCGTCGCTGCCTCGGGCCAAGTTGGTTGGGACGGTGTTGAACGCGGCGAAGGGGTATTCGCCCTCATACTACTATCACGTGCGATGAGAACCGAAGACTCGGCGGGTGTAACTGGTTTGGCATCAACAGGGATGGCGAAAATGATTCCACCAAAGAAGAAGCTGAAACGCGGACGTGGACCGGCGGGTCCACACGATCCGGTGTCGTTTCTCGTTGACCCGGAATTCGACATTTATATCGAAGACTACTTCATCGAAAGGCTGTGTTCCGAGCGGCAAAGGACGGCGCGGTCCCAAAAGCCGCTGTTGATGATGCTGTTGGACATCGAGCGGCTGCCCGAGCGCGAGCGGAGGGACACGATCAAGAAAGTCGTGACGGTCTTATCCGCAACGGTGAGAGAGACCGATCTCAAGGGTTGGTATAAGAACGACTCCGTGATCGGGGTGCTCTTTACCGAGGTCGCCGACGTGGATAGGGAGTCTTTGCGGCAAAAGATTTACGCGAAGCTTTGTGACAAACTGAAATCGGCTCAGGCCAGTCGAATCGACATCTCCTTTCATGCGTTCCCCGAGGACCCACCGGAGGGCTCCAATGATCGAGAACAAGGTCCTCACAAACAGACCACTTCGGATGATCCCGTGTTCTATCCGGATCTCACCAGGCCGAAATTGTCCAAGAGCGTCTATCTCGGGAGCAAACGGGCCATCGACGTGCTGGGAAGTCTCGTCTGTCTGACCGTTTTTTCCGCGGTCTTTTTGGCGATTGCGATCGCCATCAAAGCGTCCTCCCGCGGTCCAATCATCTTCAGGCAGGAGAGGATCGGGTTGTACGGACGAAAGTTCGTTTTCTTGAAGTTCCGATCGATGTACATGAACAATGATCCCGCCATCCACAAGGAGTATGTGCACAACCTGATCCTTGGGCAGAAGACCAACGGCAATGGAGGAAACGGATCGAACGGGAACGGCGTCTACAAGATTACGAACGATCATCGGGTCACTCCGCTTGGCCGGTTCCTCAGGAAAACGAGTCTGGATGAGCTTCCTCAGTTCTTTAACGTTCTGATGGGACATATGTCACTGGTCGGGCCACGGCCCCCAATTCCCTACGAGCTGGAGAAATACGAAGTGTGGCATCGGAGGCGTGTGCTGGAGGTCAAGCCGGGGATATCTGGCCTCTGGCAGGTGAGGGGCAGGAGCAGAACCACCTTCGACGAGATGGTGAGGATGGACATCAAGTATCTCAGGGAGCAATCGCTCTGGTTGGATCTGAAGATCCTCCTGCAGACTCCCTGGGCGATGTTCACGGCAAGGGGCGCGTACTAGCCCGGGACTATTCACTGAACGTTCGTAGAGGTAAACGGAAATGATTGGCGTTGGCGTCGTCGGATACGGGTACTGGGGCCCGAACCTGGTACGGAACTTTCACGCGCTTGAGAACGCGAAGGTGGTCAAAGTTTGCGACCGGAACCCGGCGGCCTTGAAGCGTCTCGCCAAGACCTATCCGGGTATTGAAGGTGTGACGAGTGCCGATGAGATCATGAAGTCGACGGAGATCGATGCGGTGGTAATCGCTACGCCGGTCTCCGCGCATTTCGAGTTAGCGAAAGAGGCGCTCCAACACGGCAAGCACATCTTTGTGGAGAAGCCCTTCACGGTAACCTCGGCGCAGTCCGAGAGGCTCATCGAATTGGCGGAGAAAAAGAACCTCAAGATCATGGTCGACCACACCTTCCTGTTTACCGGCTCGGTCAGGAAGATGAAACAGCTGATCGATGACGGCGTGCTGGGTCAGCTCTACTATTACGACTCCACCAGAGTGAACCTCGGCTTGTTTCAGCACGACGTGAACGTCATCTGGGATTTGGCGCCGCACGACCTGTCGATCATGGATTTTCTCCTCAAGGACAAACCAGTGGCGGTGACGGCCAACGGGAGAGCCCATTTCGGAAACGGATTGCAGGATATCGCGTATATCACGGTGTACTTCGCGAACGATATGCTGGCCCACTTCAACGTCAACTGGCTCTCGCCGGTGAAGGTGAGAACGACGCTGATCGGCGGCGAGAAGAAGATGCTTGCCTGGAACGACTTGGAGGCTGATGAGAAGATTCGAATCTATGACAAGGGGATTGAGGTCAAGAGCGGGGAGGGGATCTACAATCTGTTGGTGAGTTATCGCTCGGGGGACATGTGGGTCCCGAGGCTTGAACAGACCGAGGCACTGAAGACCGAGACCGAGTATTTTGTGCACTGTGTGTCGAACAACGAGACCCCGTTCAATGACGGGCGTGCCGGGCTCAGGGTGGTGAGAATGCTCGAGGCGTGTACGGAGTCGCTGGCAAAGGACGGCGGGATGGTTACGCTATGAGCGAGGTGGCTGTCGCGCCGGATGTGCGCTTGGGCAAGGATGTTAAGCTGTCGAAGTTTATCAATCTCTATGGATGTGAGATCGGCGACTGCACGAAAATCGGACCGTTCGTTGAAGTGCAGAAGAACGCGACGATCGGGAAGAACTGCAAGATTTCCAGTCACACCTTCATTTGTGAAGGGGTGACGATCGAGGACAACGTGTTTGTGGGGCACAATGTGTCGTTCGTCAACGACACCTACCCACGAGCCACCACCGCGGACGGCACGTTGCAGACGGAAAAGGACTGGAAGGTGGAGAAAACGCTGGTCAAGAAGGGGGCGTCCATCGGGTCCGGGGCGACCATTCTTGCGAACGTCACCATCGGTGAAAACGCCATCGTGGGGGCCGGCAGCGTCGTGACCAAAGACGTCCGCCCGAACTCCGTGGTTGCGGGCAATCCCGCAAAGTTTCTGAGGAACCTGACCAGTGACAATCGATAAGACTCATGTACCGTTTGTCGACCTGATCACGCCCCATGTGGAACTGGAGCGGGAGTTGACGGCGGTGTTTCAACAAGCTGTCAGGTCAGCTGGATTCATCGGCGGACCGATGGTCAGCGAGTTTGAAAAACGCTTCGCGGAATTCTCCGGGACGTCGCAGTGTGTCGGCGTGAGCAGCGGGACGGACGCCTTGCGATTCGCGTTGATGGCCGCGGGGGTCCAAAAAGGCGACCGGGTGATCACGGTCCCGAACACCTTCATCGCCACGACCGAGGCGATCACCCAAGCGGGCGCCGTACCGGACTTCGTTGATATCGATGAACGCACCTACAACATGGATCCCGAAAAACTTCGCGAGTACATCGAGATCCGGTGCGCCGTCGACAAGAAAACCGGCAGGATCGTCAACCGCGCCACGGGACAGCCGGTATCGGCCGTCGTCCCCGTGCACCTCTACGGCCAGCCGGCCGACATGGACCCCATTTTGGAACTGGCCGAACGGTATGGATTGATCGTGGTTGAAGACGCGTGCCAGGCGCACGGGGCCGAGTACTTGTCCAAGGCGGCTGGAGGGTGGAGGAAGGCCGGCTCGATCGGAAAAGCCGCGGCCTTCAGCTTCTATCCGGGGAAGAATCTGGGGGCGTGCGGAGAAGCGGGGGCGGTGACGACGAACGATGAGGGGATCGCGAGTAAGATTCGGATGCTCCGGGACCACGGACAGGTCAAGAAATACGTCCACGACGTGGAAGGATACAACGGACGGCTCGACGCCATACAGGCGGGTATCCTATCAGTGAAACTCAAACGCTTGCCTGAATGGAATGAAGAGCGCCGCCGCCTGGCGGCTCGTTACAACGAGCTGCTTGGAGACGTTGATGATCTGGTGAGGCCGGTTGAACCAGAATGGGCCAAGTCAGTCTATCACCTTTATGTGGTGCGCGTCCCGGATCGAGATGACGTGCAGAAACACCTCTCGGAGAACGACATCGCCACGGGTTTACATTACCCCGTACCCCTCCATCTTCAGAAGGCCTATGCCGACCTTGGGTACAAGAACGGCGACTTTCCGGTGACTGAGAAGGTCTCCAAGGAGATTCTGTCACTTCCCATGTACCCGGGGTTGGCGGAAAGTCAGCAGCAGCGTGTGGCCGAATGTCTCCAAAAACAGAGATCATAAATCCCCTTGATTATCTAGGATGGGATGACCTAGTTCTCGCCACTGAAGGCTATTCGTTTTTCCACTCCTCAAACTGGGCAAGGGTGTTGCACGAAACATACGGGTACAGGCCTGTCTACTTGACGGCGATGGACGCCGGGAAAATCGTGGCCTCACTCCCGTGTATGGAAATCAAGAGTCTCCTGACGGGAGCGCGAGCGGTTTCTCTCCCCTTTACGGATTACTGCGAAGCTATCGTTGCCCCTGGATCCGAGCACACCGCTCAGTCTCTGTTCGATGAACTCATGGGGTACGGCAAACAAGCCGGCTGGAGGTCCATCGAGATCAGATGCGGCAACCGGCTCTCGGAGGAGGTTCCACCGTTTGCCGTCCACTACGGCCACGTCGTCGACGTTGCGAGGGATGCCGAGGAGTTGCTCTCGGGGCTCCGCGAGAGCACGAGACGCAATATCAAAAAGGCGATCAACGAAGGCGTTCGAGTCGAACTCTCCGATTCCATGGAGTCGCTCCGGACGTTTTATCGGCTGAATTGTCTAACCAGGAGAGAGCACGGGTTGCCTCCGCAACCGTTTCGATTTTTCGAGAAGCTGCATGAACACGTGTTGTCCCAGGGCCGGGGCTTCGTGGCGCTATCGTCGATTCGGAATGAGAGCATCGCCGGCGCCGTCTTTCTGCACTTCGGCGGGACGGCGATCTACAAATACGGCGCCTCGGACAAGAGTTACCAGCACCTCAGGGCGAACAACCTGGTCATGTGGGAGGCGATCAGGTGGTGCTCTGAGAACGGAGTTCGGAATCTTTGTTTGGGAAGAACGGAGCCGGAGCACGACGGTCTCCTGCAATTCAAGCGCGGGTGGGGTGCTCGGGAACGGCGCGTGCACTACTACAAATATGACGTGAGAAGCGCATGGTTCGTCAGCGAGCGGCCCAAGGCACTCGGAGGCCATAAGAAGATCATCCATCGCGTGCCAATTCCTTTGCTGCGGCTTGCAGGTACAGTCTTGTACCGACACATCGGATAGTGGTAACCGGCGTTGCGAGCGATGATCAGCTATCGAGCCAGATTGTTCTATGCCGTCAAGCCGTTCATTCCCAGACGGTTGCAGATACTGCTCCGACGAGCGCTCATTGCCGTGCGGGCGCCGCGGTATCGACACGTGTGGCCCATCAACGAACGATCAAACCGACACCCCGACGGCTGGACCGGCTGGCCTGAACAAAAACGCTTCGCCCTCGTGCTCATGCACGACGTCGAGACCGAGCGGGGTCAAGGCAAGTGCCGCCAATTGATGCAGCTCGAGCAGTCGATGAGTGTTCGGTCCTCGTTCAACTTCGTTCCGGAACGATACGCGGTGTCGTCCAAGCTGCGGCAAGACTTGGGGAACGAGGGATTCGAGATCGGCGTACACGGGCTCAAACACGACGGCAAACTGTTCCTGTCGCGAAAGAGGTTCGATCGACACGCCGCTCGTATCAATCAGTACCTGAAAGAATGGAGAGCCGTCGGGTTTGTCTCGCCGTCGATGCACCGGAATCTGGATTGGATGCATGAACTGGAAATCGAGTACGACACGTCGACATTCGATACCGATCCATTTGAACCGCAACCTGATGGGGTCCAGACGATCTTCCCGTTTGCTGTTCAAGGGGATCAGGGCAGGAGAGGATACGTTGAACTGCCGTACACACTCCCGCAGGACTTCACCCTGTTTGTCCTCATGCGGGAAACGAACATCGATATTTGGAAACGGAAACTAGATTGGATTGCTGACAACGGGGGCATGGCGCTCCTGATCACGCATCCCGACTATATGGCTGACAGCCATGCTCCGATGGCGCCTGATGAGTACCCGATGACACGGTACCGGGAGCTGCTGGAGTACGTTCGGAGCAGATACGACGGTCAATATTGGAACCCCTTGCCACGAGAAATCGCGCGATTCTGGCGAGCACAGTGTGATAATCGAATCGTGACGAGGAGCACGACGCCGGCGCAGATATCACGGCCAGACCGAACAGGTGGGAAGAGAAGACTACGTGCGTGCATGGTGGCCTACACATTTTATGACACGGATAACCGGGTCAAGCGATATGCCGAGACGCTGAAGCGGCATGGAGCCGATGTAGACGTGATCGCATTGCGGAAGGAGGGGGAGGCATCGTGCGCCTGCATCAACGGGGTTGATGTCTCGCGCGTCCAGAAGCGGGTTGTGAACGAACGGGGGGCGCTGACGTATCTCACGCGGCTTCTCGCGTTCCTGATTAAGTCGACGGTGCTTTTGACCGGCAGGAGTCTCACCAAGCGTTACGATCTCATCCATGTCCACAACGTGCCGGACTTTCAGGTGTTTGCCGCGCTCGTGCCCAAGCTCGCCGGGTCCAAGATCATCTTGGATATCCATGACATTCTCCCGGAGTTTTATGCGAGCAAGTTCAGTGCGGGGCAGCAATCAATCGCGTACCAGGCGTTGCTGCGCCTTGAGAAATGGTCGACCGCGCTGGCCGACCACGTGATCATCTCCAATCACCTTTGGGAACAGCGGCTCGTGGCTCGCTCGGTCAAGAAAGACAAGTGCACGACGATCATGAACTACCCCGATCCGAGGGTGTTCTCGCAGCGACGCAATGGCAAGGTGCCCGACAAGTTCATCATGATCTACCCCGGCACGCTCAACTGGCATCAGGGCGTCGACATCGCGGTCAGGGCGTTTGCCCTGATTAAAGACAACGCGCCGCACGCGGAATTCCACATCTATGGCGACGGGCCGATGCGGGGGGACCTCCAACGGCTTATCTCGGATCTTGGTGTACGGGATAGAGTGTTCTTGAGGGGGGCTCTGCCGTCGGAGGAGATTGCAATGGTGATGGCGAAGTCGGATCTGGGGGTGGTTCCGAAGAGGAATGATTCATTCGGTGGCGATGCGTTCAGCACCAAGATATTCGAGTTCATGGCCCTGGGTGTTCCAGTTGTCGTGGCGGAAACGCGGATCGACCGCTACTACTTCGACGATACCATCGTGAGGTTTTTTGAGCCTGAGAATGCCGCGAGCCTGGCGATGGCGATTGAGGAGTTGGTCCGCAGCAAGGAACAGCGGGATCGGTTAGCAGCCAACGCCGCGGCGTTTGTCAGTTCCTACACATGGGACAGGAGAGAGAACGACTACCTGTCGCTCGTCGGCCATCTCGTAGGACAGGGCACACGCTGACCATGCCGAGGCTCGATCGCCTGCTTTCTTTGTACTGTTTCAGCCCTCTGCGGAAGCTTGGGGCGCCGACACATCCTGCGATTCGTATCCTGATGTACCACAGCATCTCCGATCGTAACGAAGAGGGCGCCCATCCCTACTTTAGAACATGTACGTCGCCGCGAAGATTTGTGGAGCATATGTCTTGGCTGCGGGACCACGGATACCAAATCATCAGTCTTGGCCAAGCGGTGGGGTTGCTATCGGGAAGGAGCGCCGATCGAGTCGGAGCCAGAGACTCGAAGTACGCTGTCATTACCTTCGATGACGGTTTCGAGGATGTTTATACCGATGCTTTTCCGATCCTTGCCCGGTACGAATCTACCGCAACTCTCTTTCTGCCAACGGCGTTTATTAGCGATACGAATACGACAGTCATGGACAGAAGGTTTCTGTCATGGAGCCAGGTGCGCGACCTGATCAAGGCTGGCATAACCGTTGGGTCCCACACTGTCACACACAAATACCTTGCCGAGCTGTCTCGATCACAGGGGGAGGATGAGATTCGGCGGTCAAAGGAAACCATTGAGGATCGAACCGGAGCACCGGTTGACACCTTCTCAGTGCCCTACGCTTTTCCTGAAAATGATAAGGACTTTATCTCCTTTATGCGTAAGACTCTGCACGCTTGTGGATACTCTTGCGCCGTCACTACCAAAATCGGTATTGCTGTGCGCGGGGATGACCTGTTCGCGCTCAGGCGGATACCCATGAACGGAGATGACGATTCCCGGCTGCTTCACGCAAAGATGGCTGGGGGCTATGATTGGCTACACACAGTGCAATATATGGCCAAAACCCTTAGGGGGATTACGGGAATCAAAAGGAGGAGAAGTTTCGAGAAATGGGCGTCGCGGTATTGAGTGCGGCGGAGCTTCACTTGAACCGGTTTGACTCCTTGAAGAGCGGCCAATGACATACGTTGTGATCACACCGGCCAGAGACGAGGGGCGGCACATCGAGAAGACGATCTTATCGATGCTAGCCCAGACGATACGTCCTAAACAGTGGATCATAGTTAACGATGGTTCCACAGACGATACAGGGGCGATTGCTGATAGGTATGCTGAGCGGACTTCGTGGATTAAGGTGTTGCATCGGGAAAACAGGGGCTTTAGGAAGTCTGGCGGCGGGGTAGTCGAGACCTTTTATGAGGGCTACGATGCACTGGCGTCTAGCGATTGGGGGTTCGTCGTCAAGCTTGATGGAGATCTTTCATTTGCACCGGACTACTTTGAGGGCGTGCTCAGGCGTTTTACTGCAGACCCTCAACTTGGCATAGGGGGCGGTGATATATATCACATAGTTGGGGGTCGGTTGGAGCGGGAGAGAACTCCAGCCTTTCACGTACGAGGCGCGACAAAAGTCTACCGAAGGGAGTGCTGGGTGGCTGTGGGAGGCCTAATACGGGCTCCAGGATGGGATACGCTTGATGAAGTAAAAGCAAACATGCTGGGGTGGAAAACGTATTCTTTCAATGAATTGAGGCTAATCCATCATAAGTATACCGGATCGGCCGATGGGACCTGGGGGAACTCCGTGAAGAACGGCAGGGCAAACTACATAGCTGGATATCATCCAGTCTTCATGCTTTTGAAGTGTATCAAAAGGGCTTATGAGAAGCCGTATCTCATTAGTGCGCTCGGCCTACTCTACGGATTTGTCACGGGTTATACGAAGAGAATTCAACAGGTTCCTGATGTTCAACTTATTCTATATCTACGGAAGCAGCAAGTAAGGAGGCTTCTGTTTAGGGAAAGCATCTGGAAATAGGCATGGATCTTTCGATCATTGTCGTAAATTGGAATTCTGTGGCCTATGTACGCAAATGCCTGGGCGCCATTGCCCACAACTCTGGAGGACTCGACATCGAGGTAATTGTCGTTGACAATGCTTCATTTGACGGTTGTCACGAAGTCGTCAGTAGGGAGTTTCCAGAAGCTGTTTTCATACAAAATAAGGATAATCTCGGATTCGGCGTCACCAATAACCTCGCCGCGGCAAGGGCAAAGGGATCAAGATTGTTGTTTTTGAACCCAGATACCGAAGTGCTTGGAGATGCTCTTGCGCAGATGGCGTCTATCTTCGAGCGTCGGCCTGAGGCCGGTGCAGTGGGGTGTGCGCTTCGCAACACTGATGGCACCATTCAAACCAGTTGCATCCAGCCATTCCCAACGATTTTGAACCAAGCTCTCGATTCGGAGATCATTCTGCATATGGCTTCTAAGTTTGGCTTCTGGGGTGTTGGGCCGCTCTTGTCTAGCGCAAAAGGTCTCTACAAAGTCGATGTGATATCCGGTGCCTGCCTAATGGTTCGCAAGGCTGCCTTCCAGGCAATCGGAGGATTCAGTCCGGACTATTTCATGTACACGGAAGATATTGATCTCTGCTACAGGATGAGGTTGGCCGGCTTCGTGAACTACTACATATGCAGCGCAGCCGTTGTCCATCACGGTGGTGGGAGCTCGAGCAACAGAAAGGAGAGATCTTTCGCGAACGTTCAAATGCGGGAGTCGGTCTATAAGTATTTTAGAAAAACGAGAGGGAGGCTCTACGCGAGCTGTTATCGTTCAACTATGTTGACAGTTGCACTCGCTCGGCTCGGACTTCTGGCGGCTTTGTCCGTCCCATTCGCATTCGTGGGACGGTTTCCATCGATCCGGTCCTCACTCATAAAGTGGCTCAGTATCCTTCGGTGGTCGCTGGCTCTTGAGAAGTGGGCACGGTAGCCTGACAGGGCGGGGACCAGTTGTGAAATGAGTGGAATACCATCGTAATGTGTGCGATCTGCGGTAAGCTTGTTCTCAGCGGTCGCGGAAGGGTCGAGCGTGAAAATATTGAACGCATGACCAACGTCATGCGACACCGTGGTCCCGACGATGGCGGCATTTACCTGTCGCAAGGGGTTGGACTAGGGCATCGACGACTCTCAATCATAGATCTCCAGACCGGCGGGCAGCCGCTGTCGAACGAAGACGGAACGGTCTGGGTAGTCTTCAATGGCGAGATCTATAATTTCAAAACGCTTCGCGAAGGCCTATTGGTGAAGGGACACCGGTTCATTACGGAATCGGATACCGAGGTTATCGTCCATTTGTACGAAGAGTATGGTGTCGGTTTTGTATCGAAGCTGCAGGGGATGTTTGCCATTGCTGTTTGGGATGACCAGCGTAGGACACTCGTGCTGGCGAGGGACCGTGTCGGTATCAAACCCCTCTATTACTGTAAAACAGAAGATTGTCTGATCTTTGCTTCCGAGTTGAAGGCAATTCTGGCCGAAGGGACAATCAACCGTAGTGTCGATTTCAGAGCTATCGATTCTCTTTTTCGGTACCACTACATTCCAGGCGAAGCGACGCTCTTCAAGAGCATTAAGAAGCTACTCCCCGGCCACTATCTGCTCTGCAGAAACGGTGTGATACAGGATATTGAGTATTGGGATCTTATATTTCCTTCGGTGAAAACTGACAAGAATGAGAAGGCGGTCAAGGAAGAACTGATGGGACTGCTGGAGAGGGCTGTTCGTGATCATATGATCAGTGACGTCCCGGTTGGCTTTCTGCTGAGCGGCGGGATGGATTCAACGGCGCTGTTGAGTATTGCCGTCGAGCAGACGGACAAGACGATCAGCACATTTACGATTGGGTTCGACTCCCCAGCCTTCGCAGACGAGCGAAAGTATGCGCGAATTGCCGCAGACAGGTTTGGCACAAGACACTACGATATGACTATAGATGCGCATGATTTTGCGGAGTGTCTGCCCCAATTCATCTGGCATATGGAGGAGCCGATCTGCGAACCTCCTGCCGTTGCGCTCTATTACGTGACAAAGCTGGCAAGCTCTCACGTCAAGGTGCTTCTCTCCGGAGAGGGCGGAGACGAGGCCTTTGCCGGCTATCCGAACTACAGAAATCTGGTGTGGCTGGAACGGATCAAGAAAGCGCTTGGCCGGCTCTCGCCCGCCGCAGGATCGCTTCTACTAATGGCAAATGGGATGGCGGACGGGGGTAGGATCGCGAAGTATGCGCAACTGATGAGCGCGGGCTTCGACGACTACTACTATAGTAGGACGTCAAGCCCTTTTTCCTTAGTGAGCCGCCATTTGCTGGATCTCTATACGGATGAGTTTCGACGTCTATTAGCGCAGGGAAAGAAGGAGGACTACAGGGAGTCCCTTCTCGGCAGGATCCAGGATCTGGAAATTCTTGACAAGATGCTTTACATCGACACGAAGACCTGGCTTCCTGACGATCTTCTGGTCAAGGCCGACAAAATGACCATGGCGAATTCCGTTGAACTAAGGGTTCCCCTTCTTGATCACCGCATCCTGGAATACGCGGCTTCACTGCCGACACGTTTCAAAGTTAGCGGTATGACTACCAAGTACATTCTGAAGAGGACATTCGACAAACGAGTCCCGACCGAGATCATTCACAGAAAGAAGACGGGACTCCCAGTGCCATATGATCAGTGGTTCGCCGGGGAGCTGCAAGAGCATATCCGCACCATTTTGCTCGACGACGCGGCCGTAAGGAGGGGATATTTTCGGCGGGAGGCGGTGGAGCGTATGCTCAATGCAAGCCTGGAACAGGCGGCCCACTCGAAGAGCCTTTTTATTTTGATTGCCTTGGAGTTGTGGCACCGATCCTTTATCGACACTTCAGCGTCTCTGACACGAGTTTAGTGAAAACCATTGGGATTGCAGCCCCCCTGAAGTCAGGGCATTGGAGGTTACTCGATGCCTTGGGAGAAGTCTTCGGCGTTCGTCTTGAAGAACGTCCTTTTGGCAGCGACGCTGGGCTTGATGCATGGATTCGCCACGAAGGGGATTCAGAGATTCGGCGGCGGCGTGCCCATAGTGACTGCCCATCCTACACCATCATCCCTGATGATCAACTTGTTCCATGTGGGATGTCCTCCACCATCGAATTCGGTCGGCATTCCGCGCTTCCTGCTGTTCTATCCGGCAGACGTGTCGAGGCTGCTGAGGCCTCGAAGTTGCAATCTCTGCCGTTGAACTTAAGGAACGATATTGTAGTTCTTGCCTCTAAAGGGGGGGCCCCGTTCTGGGCGATGCAGGAAGTTGATGGGCGGCAGCATCACTACGTCGCCTCACCCCTTCCAGAGTTGAACGAAGGGGAGCCACTGTTTCGATACTTCCACGGGCGGGAATTCTTGCAACTGCTTCCCTTAATTCTCTTTCTGCGCAATCTGACTGAGGATAAGCGCTGGGAACAGCCCCCTCTGCAAGCGTGTTTTATGTTTGACGATCCAAATCTGCATTGGCGAACATACGGTTTCGTCGATTTCGCGGAAATAGCGATGCATGCAGAAAGGCACCGGTATCACGTGTCATTTGCTACGATTCCGCTCGATACATGGTTCGTCCACAAGTCCACATCCGTAATATTTCAGCAGCAGCGTGATCAACTGTCACTGCTGATCCACGGGAATGATCACATAGCAGAGGAATTTGCCAGGCCGTACTTGGCTGAAGAGCTCGACACAAAGTTGTGGCAGGCACTCAGACGAATTGGCGAGTTTGAACGCCGTTCCGGTGTAGAAGTAGCCAGAGTGATGGCACCTCCCCACGGAGCGTGCAGCGAAAGTACTCTTCGGGCGATGGCACAGTTGGGGTTCGAAGCCGCCTGTGTGTCCCGAGGATCGCTTCACCACTATAACAAAGAGGCGACCTGGGTCCGTACCCTCGGCATGAGACCATCTGAGATGATTGGGGGGGGGCCTGTGCTATTAAGATTTCCTCTTAAGCGAAGTTGTCATAACAGCATTCTGATTGCAGCACTACTCCATCAACCTGTCATCGCGGTTGGGCACCACCACGATGTTGCGGAAGGGTTACATCTCCTTTCTGACTTAGCTGGATTTATCGATTCAATCGGAACCGTGCGGTGGGGAAATATGAGGCAGATCTGTCGGGGGCACTATGCACGGAGGCTGGATGGGAAAAGCCTTTCTATTAGAATGTTTACAAAACGCGTAGAGGTTTGTATCCCTGATGGAATAAATGAACTCTGGGTGGAGGAGCCGAGGCTGCGAGTGGCTCAGTCCGCGCCATTTTTGTGGAGACTGTTGGGTGAGAGGTCAGGATGGAATCCGCACCTCCCAGATGCGCCGATTACCGTGCGACCTCTGCAGAGACTTGAGATCGTATCTGAGTTTCCGACATCGCCCGTGATCGACGCAATGAAGGGCAATGGCCTTCGCCTTTGGCCCATGGTGCGCAGACAAATCACGGAAGTGAGGGATCGGATATCACCTGTGCTGAGACGAGCTACCGGATTTGCAGCGAAAGCGAAGATAGATCGAGGTGCGTGATCGTTTGCGTAAGATAATAAAGGGGTCGAATAGGTGAACTCTATTGCCATATCGTTTCTACTCATCAACGCGGCGGCGTTGCTGCTATTGCCCCGTCGTTTAGCTGCACTGCCTCTTTTGGCGGGAGCGTGCTATATGACCCGTGGCCAGGGGATTGAGGTCGGACCGTTCCACTTTATGGTGCTCAGAATGTTGATTGCCGTTGGGCTCGTACGGATCATGTCCCGAGGCGAGCGGATGACGGGTGGAATGAACGGCCTGGATTGGCTGATGCTGGCATGGGCCCTCTGGGCCTCGACCAGTAGCGTCTTTCACAGAGATCCTTGGGGGGCGTTGGTATATCGACTAGGGGTCGTTTACGATGCGTACGGAATCTACTTTCTGATTCGGGTTTTTTGTCAGTCCCTCGATGACGTTATAGGGCTGTCCCGCCTAACAGCGATCCTGTTGGTACCGGTTGCTGCTGAAATGGTTTATGAAAAGCTCATGTCCCACAACTATTTTGCGGTGTTCGGCGGCGTGAGCGCCGATCCGTACATCCGAGAAGGCCGTGTCCGAGCAAATGGACCATTTGCCCACGCCATATTGGCTGGGACTGTGGGTGCTGTTTCTGGGCCCCTTATGGTGGGGCTGTGGAGAGATCACCGGTTTTGGGCTATCGCCGGGATTGTAGCCTCTCTAACAATCGTGATTGCCAGTACGTCGAGCGGCCCGATCATGAGCAGTGCTGCGGCTGTGGGAGCTCTGGTTATGTGGCGGTTTCGCCGACGGGTTCATCTCGCCCGATGGCTTGGGTTAGCAGCGTATGTCGCCCTTGATTTGTACATGAAAGACCCAGCATATTACATTATTGCGCGAATCGATTTAGTTGGCGGTAGCACCGGTTGGCACCGAGCTAGACTAATACAATCGTCGATCGAGCATATCTCTGAATGGTGGTTTGCTGGAACTGACTATACCAGACACTGGATGGCGTCAGGCGTCTCATGGAGTGCAGAACACACTGACATTACGAACCATTACCTTCAAATGGGAGTTATAGGTGGGTTGCCCCTGATGTTGCTCTTCATCGGCACCCTTGCCAAGGGATTTTCCTTCGTGGGTCAGGCGGTTCGGCATACGGATGACTTCTCACCCCACTCACGGTTCGTGGTCTGGACCCTTGGAGCGGCGTTATTCACACATGCCGTAACATTCATTTCAGTCTCGTACTTCGACCAGTCGTCACTATTCATTTATCTCAATCTTGCTCTCATCGGATCTGTAAAGTCTGGAATACGATCGTGAAAGGCCTAGTAGCGATTGCGAACTTCGGAAGCAAGAATGCTAAGTATCTAGAGAGACTGCTTGATGAATATCGTTCGATGAAGCGGTATGAGGTCTCTATCGCTGTCCTGTCGAATGTCCCAAAGGAGCTTGGTTCAGACGTCGAAGTCATCGTGGGTCTTCCGGCGAAGGATCCATGGTCGCTCCCGTTTGGCCATAAGACCTTATTTGCTAAGCGGATAGAGGAATATGATTTTTTTATCTATACAGAGGACGACACTCTCATAACTGAACGTAATATTGACGCCTTTATTCAGGTTACCCGAGTTCTGCCAGACCGATACATTTCGGGATTCATTCGCTACGAGATATCCCCAGAGGGGAAGAAGTTCTTCACGACGTTTCATGATCATTTCCATTGGGACCCGAATTCGATAGTAAAGATCGGAGAGTATATCTTCGCTCACTATACCAACGACCATTCGGCATGCTTTATCTTGACTCGAGGACAGCTAAGAAAGGCGATCGAATCTGGTGGGTTCCTTTTGCCGCCGAGGAAAGGGCGCTATGACATGTTGGTAACAGCGGCGACGGATCCCTACACTCAGTGCGGAATGAAGAAGCTAGTCTGCATTTCTCATTTGAATGACTTTTGTCTTCCGCATCTCCCTAATGCCTACATTGGCAGGATAGGACTTGAGGCCAAGTGGGCGGATAGGGAGATCGAGGCCCTTAAAGTGCTCTCCGGCACGCCCACAATCCGAGGCCCTTTGTTTGATACGAGCACGCTCCTCGATGATGCTAGGTGGGATAAAAAGTACCACGAGCCCCGCCGAGACGATATTCTGTCCCTTATCCCAAAAGGCGCGAACCGGGTCTTGTCAGTCGGATGCGGATGCGGATCAACTGAGGCCGACTTGGTGATGCAAGGCGTGGAAGTGATTGGAATTCCGTTGGATTGCGTAATTGCGGTAAGCGCTGCCGCAAAAGGGATCAAAACAGTTAATCCGAGTTTCGAAGCTGCCAGGGAGGCCCTGCGGGGTATGCACTATGATTGCATCGTATTCCAGGATGTACTTCAGCATGTAGCTGATCCAATTGCGACGCTGAGGGACTTCCGGCCGTTTCTGTCGGAAAACGGTTCCATGATCATCAGTGTGCCAAATTTCAACTACCCCTCGCTACTACGCGAAAGAGAGCTTATGAGGCTTCGCGCTCGAGGCGTTAGCGACGGTCAGTGCTTCAATCGTTACAGGCTACATTTTACTACGCGAAGTATGCTCTCGTTATGGTTGGATAGAAGCGGGCTTGTGGTGACCAAATCGTGCTCCGTGGTCGAACCTCGCTACGAGGTGTTAGGTTGGGTCTGCCTGGGTCTACTGAATAACTGGTTCTCGCGAAATATCGTTGTGCGCGCCGAACCGCTGCCACATGAGTCTGGGGTGGCGTGGAAGAACAAATGAACAACCCCATGGTAAGCATTGGTCTCCCTGTTTTTAATGGTGAGAGATTTATCGAGAGAGCTCTGGTTTCACTTTTAAATCAGGACATCGATGACATTGAGATAATTATTTCCGATAATGCCTCGGATGATGAGACCGAGGTCATTTGTAGGCAATATGCTCGGAACGACAAACGGATACAATATTCGCGCAATAGGGCCAATGTTGGCGCAGCCGGGAATTACAACAAAGTATTTCAGTTGGCGAAGGGAAAGTATTTCAAGTGGGCGGCCCATGATGACGAGTGTTATCGCACGATGTTGCGGCGTTGTGTCGAGGTTTTGGAGGAGGCACCTGAGTCCGTGGTAATGGTTTATCCGCAGGCAGAGTTAATTGACGAAGAGGGACGAACACTAGAGACGGGTTCAGATCGAATTGGCTTCAGTGACCCGCGGCCGCATCGCCGTCTGGCGAAAATTCTCTGGTCGTTGAACCTCTGTGACCCGGTGTTTGGATTGATCAAGGCGGAGGTCCTACGGAGGACAGGGTTGATCGGCCCTTTTTTCGGCGCAGACAACGTCCTGCTCTCTGAGTTGGCGATGCTTGGAGAGATTCGGGAATTGGATGAGGTTCTCTTCCGGATGCGGATGCACCGGGGGCGGTCCATGAAAGCGAATCCGAGCCACCGTGCTCGAGCCGCATGGTATGATCCCACCGCCGCACAGAAGGTGTTTATTCTTCCAAGCTGGGAACGGATGGTGTGGGAAATGTTGCGGGCGGTTTCGCGTGCGCCGCTTAGCTCCGCGGAGAAGTTGAGATGTGGTCTGGTCGTGACGACGGTGCATTACTGGAGGCGCTTTAAAAATGCGGGAGGCCGGCTCAAGGGCCGAGTGAGGGACGTCGTCGGCGGACAGCCAGCGGATCAAGTAAAGCAGCAGTTGGGGAGGCGAGGGTCCTGAGGTGATTCGAGGCGATCGCGGGGTGTGTTGGCCGTGTTCGGGATTCTTTTCTGGCTTCCAAACGTCTTCATTGACCCGAGCACAACGTTCGTCTGGACTGTGGGCCTGACTTGGGACGCTGCTGGGCTCGGGGGCGTTTTTTGTGGCGGCGTATCACACGCATTCCGGAGATTGGGGGCGCCTCGCGCCCGTCGTATCACGCGCGGCATCACTGATAGGTTGATCGGCGTGTACTCGTACGGGATTTATCTCTGGCACGTAACCGCTATTGGAGTTTTGGAGCGAGAATTTGGTGGACGTTTAGTGGCGTTGGCCGGCGGCCCGAACCAGTTTGTGTGGCTGGTAAGCGTGCTTGTGGTTGGCAGCGGGGCAATCGTGGCGGGAGCTATGGCGAGCAGACTGGTTGAGTGGCCCGTGTTGCGTCTACGAGATCGGATTGTGCCATCGCGTACAGGATCACTCCAGCCGGCTACAACGAGAGTGCACGCGGATACGGGATCGTTCCCCGTGTCCCGGCCTGAAGAGCCGGTGCGCACGGTCGGCAGACGCAGAGCGGGATTCTGCGACTGTCTGGTGAGGAACAGACGGAATGGCACGTGGTTCGAGTTAGAGCCGGGCGTGCGTAGGAAGGATGCTCTTGGCGGCGATTGGCGATAAAGAGGTGACAGAAGCTCCGATGGCCAGCACCACGAGTGTGCAAAACGCCCGTCCAATGGGGGCACTAACGAACGCTGGTTGGAATGCGTTTGCCACCATTTGCAGCATCGCCATCAGTTTCCTGTTGGCTCCTGTGCTGATCCGTAACCTGGGAACGGAGCAGTACGGCCTTCTGCTGGTGGTATGGTCCGTAACCGGCGTTTTGAGCATCACGAACCTCGGGGTCGGCGAGGCCACACTTCGTTATGTGGCTCACTATCTCGGAGATCGAGATCTGGCAGGCGTCAATCGGGTCTTCGGAGCCACGCTGTCCTTCTATGTGGTGGTCTGTGGCATTGTTACAGGGGTCTTTCTTTTTGCGGGCCCGGTGGTGGCAACGTTGTTGAAAGTACCTGCCGGCGAATATCCGTTGGTCGGTTCGCTGTTGCGTCTTGCGGCCCTGCTGTTTTCGCTCGGAATGATCTCGAACGCATTCCAGTCGATTCCCATGGCCCTGCAGCGATATGATATCAGCAGCAAGGTCGGAACTGGCCAGGGTATAATTCGTTCCATTGGTTTTGTAGTTCTCGCGATCTCAGGGTTTGGGGTTCTCCATGTGGTCCTGTGGGATGTCCTGATTGCTTTTGCGACACTGTGCGTGCGAGTGGGAGTGGCTCGAACGCTTTTGCCGGGAGTGCTGTGGGTGCCCAAGGCGTCGTTGGCGGGACTGCGGGAGATCTTCGGCTACGGAATGTTTTCTTTTCTGACTCAAATCTTCCTTTCCCTCTACCGCGAGTCTGGAAAACTTATCCTGGGAAATCGCGTTGGTCCATCCGGTGTAGCCTATCTCGGAGCGCCCGACAGTGTTGCTTATAACATTTATATGGTCGTCATTAGCGGCATTGAAACCTTGATGCCCAGATTCAGCGCCAACCGGGACGCAAGGACTGCGAATGCTCTCGTTGTGAATGCTACTTGGGCTGCTTTGGCCGCTGCCGTGGCGCTGTTCATTCCCCTCGCTACGCTTATGGCTGACTTCTTGCGGCTTTGGATCGGACCGGAGTTTGCGCGAGAGGGTGCTCCAGTGGGGCAGTTACTGGCTATAAGTTTTATTGCACCGGCTGGATTTGCCCCGATTGCCACATTCTTTCGAGGAAGCGGGAAGCCAGGGTATGTGACGATTGTAATGGCTTCGGCAGGAAGCGCAGTTCTATTTGCCAGCGTGTTACTGGTGCCCGCACACGGACCGGTCGGGGTTGGATACGGTTATCTGCTGAGCTCAATCGGGTGGCTGTCGGGCCTGTTATGGGGCTGGTTTCGCATCTTCGGGGGCCGTTCGATCATACTGCTAACTAGGACAGTGGGTGTACCTCTGTTGCTGGCGGGTGCCGTGTTTACAGCCCAGGTTGCTATTCGGGGGCATTTCGGTGAGGTCGGATGGCTCGGCTTGTTTGTCCTGGGCGGCGTATTCGCGGGGTTGACGGGTCTACTGGTCATCGGTGCGGATCTGCTCTTCGGCGGCGACTCGCTATCAAGAAGGGTACTGGAACGAGCCTTTCGCTCGAGGCAGATCGATGCGATCTGCAACCGCATCCGCCTTTGGCAAGCTCGGTGACCTTGGAGCGGTATGGCAGCGACAGAAAGCGAATGTGGGCGGTTCATGGTGAGTGGTAGACAAGGAGATTGATGACCACTATGCGGACGATGCTTGGAAAGCTCAAGAGGCGTGGTGCTTCCGCTCTAGAGGGTCTCATCGTTGGGACGCCGATGCCTCTGGCGGTTCAAACGTGGGCGATCAAGTGGTTGTTGCCGATGGACCCTTGGCCGAAATCGCTAGCCTATCAGCAGTGCCTTGCGGATCGCGTCATGAGGAACTACGGCGCCATCACCCAGAGCGGTCCGTTTAAGGGTATGGTCTGTATCCGAGACGCGAAAGAAGGATGTCTGGTTCCGAAGCTGCTCGGGTGTTACGAAGAAGAACTCGCGTCGACGATTGAGGCCTTCCTCCAAAGGGGATTTGACCGCATTATTGATGTAGGTTGTGCGTCGGGTTATTGGCTAACTGGGTTGGCCCTTCGAATGCCGAAAGCCAAGGCGTTTGGCTTCGATGGCGACAAGGAGGCGCTGGCGCGCTGCTCAACGCTGGCGGCGTTAAACAACGTTCAGTCTAGGATCACGTTGCTTGGCCTCTGTACTCCAGCGGAACTTGAGAGGCTCATAACAGATCGGACTTTCGTGTTCATGGATTGTGACGGACCGGAATACGAATTGCTGGATCCTGGCGCGGCACCGTCTCTTCGCAAGGCCGATATCATCGTCGAGTGCCATGATTATCTCAACCCGAAGATTTCATCCACCATCCAAGAGAGGTTCAGGGCGTCCCACTTGATTGACAGGATAGAGAGCCGAACTAGGGAGCCGAGTGTCGAGCGGTATCCCGGGCTTAAGGTCCTTCCACGCCAACACTGGGCAGGCGCGCTCGACGAACGGCGGCCAGCTGTTCAGGAATGGCTGATAATGCGCTCCAAACATCTGCCATAGGTGGTCGGGCGAAAGGGGCACTAATAGATGATCAGCGTCTGGCTTCGAGAGATCCTATACGAACGTTTCATTCGCGGAATACAGGGAGGATATGCGGACGAGGAGGGCAGTCTGTGTGGCAGTAGGTCGGCCATGGTCTTCTCGCCTCACTTCGACGACGAGACACTCGGGTGTGGCGGCACGATTATAAGGAAAACCCGTGTTGGGACGAGAGTTCAAATCGTTTTCATGACCGATGGGAGCACGTCGCATCGGAGTCTGGTGTCCGGGGAAACGCTGACGAAGATGCGCTCGGCTGAAGGCGTGAATGCGGCCATCAATCTCGGGTTAAAGCCTGACAATGTCACTTTACTAGGCTTCAAAGAAGGGGCCCTTGCGTCCGAGTCAGAGAGAGCAGCTAAAAGAGTCAGTGAATTGATCGAGGAAGAGAATCCCGATGAGATTTTTATTCCTCACCGTAGCGAGCCGTTGCTATGGTCTGCTGACCACCGCGAGACGACGCGGATCGTGAAGAAAGCGTTAGGGCTCTTGGGAAGGAATCCGATAGTCCTCGAGTACCCCGTATGGTACTGGTATCACTGGCCTTGGGTGGGGATAGATATACTGGAGCACAACTATAGAAAGGTGATCCTGAAGAACACTCTTTCTCAGTTGTTCGGGCTAAGAATCGGGAGGGATTTTAATTATGGCGTTCGGATAGGCGGTGTGTTGGCGCAAAAGGAAAAGGCCTTGGAGGAGCACAAGTCCCAAATGTCACGGATCATACCTGACAAAGAATGGATCACGCTCAGGGACATTTCTGGCGGCCAGTTTCTAGAGTGTTTCTTTAGGGAGTATGAGATATTCCTTCGATACAAATTTCAAGGATAAGGGAGTCGACTAATGAGAAATCTGATCACAGGCGGAGCTGGGTTTATCGGAAGTCATCTCGCAGACTATTTGTTGAAGGAAGGGGAGGAAGTGGTTATCTTGGATGACCTTTCCACCGGAAGTTTCGACAATATCAAGCACCTGGTAGACAACAAGCGATTTAGGTACTACATAGGCAAGGTTGAAGACGGAAGGTTATTCGAGGGCATCGTAGACTCCGTTGATCGAATCTACCACCTAGCCGCTGCGGTAGGGGTTCAATTGATCGTGGAAGACCCGGTGCGGACCATCGAGAACAATATCAATTCAACCCAGGTGGTGTTGGAACATGCCGTAACCTACGGGAAGCCGGTCTTGGTTGCGTCCACATCGGAAGTGTACGGCCGGAGCGACAAGCTCCCCTTTTCGGAGGAGAGTGAAGTCGTATACGGGCCGACGAGCCGTTTCCGGTGGAGCTATGCCATATCAAAGGCTGTCGATGAATTTCTCTTTCTCGCGTACAACCGGCAGAAGGGACTCCCCGGCGTTATCGTGAGGCTGTTTAATACCGTAGGGCCGAGGCAAACCGGTCGCTACGGTATGGTGATTCCCCGATTTGTCAAACAGGCGCTGACTGGGGAACCGATCACCGTATACGGGTCGGGAGAGCAAACGCGATGTTTTACCCACGTTCTTGATGTTGTGCCGGCCCTACGGAATCTGATGAAGACGAAAAAGGCACAAGGACTCGTTGTGAATATCGGCAACGATGAGGAAATCACGATCAATGACCTTGCCGAGAAGATTCAAAAGAGAGTAAATCCAAAGGTAGAAATAGTCCGGCTCCCCTATGAAAAGGTCCTGGGGAAAAACTTCGAGGACATGGATGCTCGGAGGCCTGATCTCACCCGCATCCGCCAGCTCATTGGGTACCATGCCACCAAGACGTTGGACACGATTATCGAAGACGTCTACAACTACTACCGGGAGGAGTGGAAGCCAGAGATATAGGCCTACACGCCAGGAAGGCAAAGCTCAGAGAACCTAAGGAAAGGAAAATGAGGATCGCTTTTGTGTCTCAGGGGCTAGGTCGCATCGATCCGCCCAGAGCTTACGGTTCGATTTCGATCTGGACCTATGGCGTTCTTAAAGAGTTGGCAAAGAGCGAGCATATCATTGCATACGAAATGGAGGGGGGGCTCCTTCGGAGCAGGACAAAATATGAGCGAGGGGTGACGTATATTTATGCCCCCACACTGTTGAATCGCCTCATCAACCGATACCATCGGGCGTTGCATCGCGTAAAAAGCATGACGGGATATATCACTGGTTCAAGAGGCACCCCCATTTTTGCTTCGTCTATTCACAATGTGGGCTATGTTCTCTGGGTGGCGCTCAATCTGCGCAAGCAACAGTGCGATGTAATCCATATCCATCAGTTCTCTCAATATGTCCCTATTGTTCGATTCTTCAATCCCAAATCCAAAATCGTCCTCCACATGAATTGTGAATGGCTTTCGCAGCTTGATCCAGCTATGATCGCGGGACGACTTGAAGCCGTGGATGCGATTGTCGGATGCAGCACTCACATTCTTCGCCGAATACTTGAGAAGTTCCCGCATCTTGATAAGAAGTGCAGTGTGGTCTTCAATGGCGCAGATGTCGGGCTCTTCGTCCCTTCCGTAGGCGCAGTCGCGATGAATTCTCCCGACACACTTCGGATACTCTTCGTTGGTCGCATTTCGCCGGAAAAGGGAGTGCACATCTTGGTTGAGGCGTTCAAGCTTGTAGCTGCCGAATACCCCACGGCACGTCTCGAACTGGTAGGCGGGACCGGCAGTATGCCTGAAGAATTCCTGGTGTCCTTAAGTGACGATCCCGCGGTGAAGGGCCTGAAGAGATTTTACGGCAGAGATTACCTGGAGGACTTGAGGAATCGGATTCCCGAGGGGCTAGCCGATCGCGTCAGGTTCCACGGAAGTGTGGCTCATGGAGAATTGGCAGGACATTATAGCCGGGCGACGGTCTTCGCTATCTCGTCGCTCTCAGATGCATTTCCGCTAACCGCTATTGAGGCCATGGCCGCCGGATTGCCAGTAGCAGGCAGCGCCGTCGGTGGCATCGCGGAGGCGGTGGTCGACGAAAGTACGGGGCTGTTGGTCGAGCCTGACAATCCCGAGGCGCTGGCTGCGGCATTATCCAGGCTTCTTGGGGACAGCAACCTACGCAGACGGATGGGCTCTGCAGGACGTGAGCGGGCGTTGAGGTTGTTTTCGTGGCGCGCCATCGCCGACCAGGTTTCGCGTGTGTATGACACGGTAGTGGAGACCGAGTCCACGCATAAAGGCGTGTGTTGATCCGGGGCCCCGAATGGACAGCAGCACAAGCCCAGAAGGTGTAGAACGTGAGCAAACTGATTCGATGATTGATCGATTCCTTGACGAGCGGCCACCGGGTGGTGTGATCGGGACGGAAGTGAAGGCGCGGGTTGCGCGTAAGGGTGTAGACGAGGAGCGGGTGATCAGCATAGACAATGGAGCCCTCCGGATCCAGCCCTTGATTCGACCAGGGTGGGGGCGCTCTGGAATCGCCTACGGGCCATACGCGAGAAGGAACGGGTTGGCCTTTGGCGCCTTTCTCACCAATGGTCATAACATATCTCAATCCGAGCCGCTTCCCGACGGATTCAGGGCCAGACTCGTGCGCTGGGTTCGAGGGAGTGAGACGGACAAGCCGCTCACACGAATTATACGATGGCTACGAGGCTCGCAGAAGAAGTTCACGTGGCGGCGATTGTCTCATTGGTTTAGACACGGATCACGATTTCTTAAGGTGGACCCTCTCCGTGAGAATCTTGCCGTAGGGTGGTTTCCTAGTGATAGACCCGGCGATCCCTTAAGCGAGGGCAATTCGCTTATCGTCCATGCTCTCACGTCTGAGGGCGGTGAGCTCTGGGCGCGATCGGGGTTAGGCGTCGTCCGGACAGTTCGCGGACTTCAGAATGTTCCAATGTACTACTTCGTCGTATTGCGCGAAAAAGGGGCCGCATACTATGGTGCTTCGGTTCCGGGTGTGCCAGGCCTTACGGCCTATCCGAGGATGCGATTGCTGGCGGTCGACGCGGTGCACGCCGACAAAGAGGTGTACGCAGGGGTCCACCAGAGTGTCCTCGGTGAGATCGGCTTCCGGGCTGACACGAGAGTCTATAGTACGCAAGTGGAAATGCTATCCGAGTTCGACAAATGGTACGGTTCAGCGCACGGCGCTGATTCGTTGACCGGCGAGGGGAAGCTTCACCTGTCTAATGCTGAAATCGGAGGGAACTGGACGGTCTACGAGGGAGAGTTTGCTAGGACTAAGCGAGGGTTGATCGCAACAGGTGCCACGAACGTGGCTATGCTGAAGTTGAACGCGCCTGTGGGGTTGGTTCATGTTGTGATCCACACATCCGATAAGGCTATGGGAGGAATGGCATTGATCTGGCGTGCCAAGGATGAGAAGAACTACTGGAGTTTCGAGGTGGGAAGCCGGCAGTGTAAGCTGTCCGTCAATGAAGACGGATCGTGGCACAGCTTTCCCGCCGCCAAGGGCCACTACCTTGCGCCCAATGCGGAGAATGTTGTGCAGGTCGCTGATGATGGCGAGAATATCCGATTGCACCTCAATGGAGACCTGGTATACGGGACGAGTTTATCGGACACTAGGTTGGGGGACGGAACTGGAGTCGGAGTTCGAGTCGCCGGTAGCACTGACAACGCCACGGTGCATTCGTTTGAGGCCCATCCACGTGATATGCCGATTCCTAAAGCGTTCGACCTTGGGAACGCATGGTTCGAACAAGGGAATCATGTCGTTGTGGAGTGCGCCTTCGAGGGTCCACCTGGTGACCTCGCTGGGCGTACTACAAAGGTGGGAGCCAGGATCTGGAAAAAGGATATTGGACGAGGCGTTATTCAGTCGATTGGTGGACGAGGTGCAAAGGTACTTGCCACCGTCGAGAAGCCGTGTCCTGATCGGACGGCGTACACAATCGAATGGCATAACCCCACGTTTGCTGACGTCGAGGTGAAGATCACGCCCCCTGGGATGCGAAAAGGCATGAGGGAGAAAGGGCGAGGAGGCCTAATATTTTGGCAGGATGGATTAAATTACATCACTCTGAGTCTATTCCTGGGAGATTTTCCCGCCATGTCCATTGCGGCCTTCTTTTATAGGGACGGATACGAGGAGCTATATGATGCCGTATGGAGTAACATTGGCAACCGAGTCCACTGGGGAGTGCCTTATGACTTCAGAGTGGTATTCGACGGGAAGCGATTTCTGGCTTTTATAAATGGCGAGCCCGTACTCTACCGAGCGCTCTCCGACGTTTACGCGGACTGGAAGGAGCTTGTCATAAGCCGCGTTGGCATTGTCGCGAACTGGGAATGGGGAACCGACACGGGAAGTGTCTTCCACAACTTTGTCGTGAGAGATCGAGCATGACATTTCAAGAAGGCCTTCTGAGGTTACTCTCCTTGAGGTTGCTTGGAGATGTCGGGCAGCGATTACTGCGCGGGCGACTCTGGACGATTGAGCGGGGGGAAGGGGCGGGTCTGAAGGTGGTCTATCCCCAAAACCATGACTACATTCTGGGGTCAAGCGAGCGCCCAGTTCAGAACGCCTTGGCGACGCAACTCCATTCGGGCGATGTGTTCTATGATGTCGGTGCCAACGTGGGATTCTTCTCCATCGTTGCCGCGAGGCTGGTGGGATCAGAGGGGTACGTTTACTCGTTCGAGCCTGTGGAAGAGAACATTACATCCATCCGTGAGAACGCCAAAGTCAATAAGCTAGAAAATATGAAATCCTTTGAGGTGGCTGTGGGGCGAATGTCCGGAAACGAGGACCTGCTTTTGACGGAATGGAATGGTGGAGCCAGCCTCTCGACGTCGGTCGTCAAACCGGCTGTGCCGGCTTCCACAAGGAATGTGCGTGTTGTGGCGTTGGATGACTTCATACAGGCGCATAATTTGCGGGCTCCGACCCTGGTAAAGATCGACGTTGAAGGCTCTGAACTCGATGTGGTGCAAGGGATGTCAAGAACGATTGCTACGTCAAGGCCGATCCTCTTGTACGAGATTGACGATGGAAACAAGAAAGCCTTCAGCAGCCGTTGGCAGGAACTTGATCAATTGGTCGCCGGATTCGGTTACCGGATCCTCCATCTCGAAGAGTCATATCCTACCCTCAAATGGAACGTCGGGCACTCCCTGGCGGTGCCGGTGGAGTCTCCGGATGCGGGCTGAATTGTTTGGAACCCGAGGGCGCCTGCTATACGTGTTTCAGAGACTAGCTGCTGCGAGAAGTCCTAGCCCGGATTATTCATGAACGTTCGTAACGAACCCGCGCAGACGCCAGCGAAACGGGCGCTCAGAGCCGCGAGGAAGGGAGGCGTACTCAGTGCAGTACGTTGACCGACTGAGCGGCGAGACCGCCCGGTGCAGCCGCGTATCCGCGGGTACAGTAGAAGGTTCATGAATAGTCCGGGCTAGGTCCAGGTAACATTCGTCAGAGACAGAATGGAACTCTCATCCCTCGGCACACTTCACTGTCCGTTTTGTGGCTCTGGCCTCGATGTGCTGTTTCGGTCGTCGGGTGAGGGTGGCGAAGGCGATGCGGACAGCGTTCGATATGGGGTTCTTCGCTGTGCCTGCAGTCGTTATCCTGTCGTTGGGGGCATACCGATACTGCGGCACATTGATGGACTACAGAGCGTAGTGGATCTGATCACGGGCCGGGATGAACGAAGAGCACTCCTTCAGTGCATGAACGTTTTTCGAATAAAATGGGCACATCGCACACGATGGCACCAAGCCCGGTATTACCTTAACTGCCGCCGCCTTGTTGCGGATCGAGATTTGTGTTTTAGAGATGCGGTCGACCTGGTCAGGAGGCCGAGGGTGTTTGCCGACTACCTTTTCCACAGGTATGCGAATCCGAGTTTCCTGGCAGCGGCAGGGCTTCTTCAATTGCTAGGGTCGTTGGACCAAGATTCCGCAGGGGCCCCGACGGAGCGCTCAGCGCCAAAGGGGACGCTAGAACGATCCCAGGCGCCAAACTGGCGAGGCAAGGTTACCTCCGATTCTGTGATTCGCGTGATTGATTTGGCCTGCGGAACAGGGCACAGCAGTTTCCTGATGCGGCGTTTGTATCCAGAGATGTCTGTGGTGGCAGTGGATTCAGATTTTATAAGTCTCTATCTTGCCAAGCGGTTTATGGCTCCCGAGGCAACGCATTTGTGTCTCGATGCGGAATGTCCCAGTCCGTTTCCTGATAGGTACTTTCATGCGGTTTTCTGCCTTGATGCGTTCCATTACCTTCACTCAAAGAGAGCGGTCATTGGAGAACTTAGGCGCATCCTGACCTCCAGCGCAGTCTGGTTGTTCCCACATTTACACAATGCACTGCAAGACAACATAGTCGCCGGAGTTCCGCTGAGCCCTGAAAAGTATTTGGAGTGCTTCGCTTTCCTTGAGGCGAGACTCTTTGATGAGGGTGAGATCCTCCACGGATTGTGCGAGAAACGTATGCTTGACCTGGGAACGAGTTCGGCTTTATCTCGGCTGAACGAGTCTCCGACCCTAACACTGATCGGAGGCCAACCGAAACTTTGGGGCATCCACAAAGGATTTCCCTCGGCGTTTTACAGAGACCGAACTAGCCTAGAAATTAACCCGATTTACCGCGTCAAACGATCGGGAGACAAATTGGATCTGAGCTTGAAATGGCCAAATCCAGTTATGAAGAGAGAGTGCTCCGTTACGGAATCTATCGTGCCGCGTGAATATCAAGTTGATAGGAATGAATTGTTACAGTTGCTTGAGGAGAAGCGAGATCCAAATGATGAAAGACTTAGTGAACTCGTGAGTAGATTTATCCTCGTTCCGCTCCCTTCTAACTATATGGGGGAAAGGTGGAGGGCGCAGGGTTGATTGCAGAGCACCACAACTTTCCATCGAATAACGATCTGCCATGCTGATTAGCTTCGGGAGCGCCCTGGTCACAGGAGGCGCTGGCTTCATCGGGTCACACCTCGTAGAATCGTTAGCTGCCGAGGGCTGCCGGGTGACAGTCTTGGACAACCTTTCCAGCGGCAAAATGGCCAATCTCGGGTCAAGCGCCGGGCACGTGCATTTCATCCACGGGGACATCCGTGACCGGAAGACCCTGGCCCAGGCCGCCGCTGGCTGCGAAGTCGTTTTCCATTTAGCGGCGGTTGTCTCCGTGGTGCAGACAACAGAGGATCCGATCGGCACAGCTGCTATTAACGAGGCGGGCTCGCTCCATGTGCTCGAGGCTGGGCGCGCCGCCGGGGCACGTCGGGTGGTTTTTGCGAGCTCCTGTTCCGTATACGGCGATGAACCGACGTTGCCCAAGCGGGAGGATATGCGGCCTAGACCCCTCAGCCCCTACGCTGTGCAAAAGCTGGCGGTGGAGCACTACCTCCGCGTCTATCAATCGCTCTACGGCCTGGAAACCGTGAGTCTGCGCTTTTTCAATGTATTTGGACCGAGGCAGGATCCTTCGTCGCCATACTCCGGAGTCATTTCCATTTTTATCGTGAAGGCGTTGACGGGCGAGCAACCGGTAATCTATGGTGACGGTCTGCAGACCAGGGATTTTGTCTTCGTAGGGGACGTGGTTCAGGCGTTGATCTTGGCAGCGCACTCGCCGTCCGCTCCCGGCAGGATCTTCAACGTGGGCACCGGCCAATCGGTCTCAATCAACGGACTGTGGGCAACGATTGCATCCCTGTCTGGAGGGAGTGCCAAACCTGTTCATGCGCCGCAGCGGCCGGGAGAAGTCCAGCACTCTTTGGCCGCGATCGATTTTGCGCGCGAACATCTGCAGTTCGCTCCGTTGGTGAGCTTCGAGAAGGGGTTGGAGATGACGATGCGTTGGTATCGGAAATCGCTCACTTCCCGAGAAATGATCCTGTGAGTAGCAGTACGAAGAGAATCGCTCATTCTGTCAATGCGCGGAGTTACCAGTGCGGTTTTTGTGAGTGCAGTTGGGAGTGGTCGCGGTGAAAAGGGCGATTCCCCTTGTTCGAATCGGATTGGGCCTTTTCCTTTTGTTCGCATGCGCGCAACGAGAGAAGTCTGTCGAGGTCTTAGAACACTGGGTCATCGACCCTCACCCAGACGCTGGGGAGGACTGTTGCACGGACATTTTGATGCTGGGAGATGTTAGTGGGGACGGGAACATGGACGTGGTGATTGGCAGTCAAGGAGCCCAGGTTGCGGGTCTGGTGTGGTATCAATACCCCACGTGGGAAAGACACGCTGTGGCGAGCGGAGAATTCACAACCGATGGACAGTTGGCGGACATTGATGGAGATGGCGATCTCGACATAGTGATTAGCTCACTCGGTGAGAAGGAAGGGAAGATTGTCTGGTTTGAAAACGATTCCGGATCTGACCCGAGAGAGTGGATCCCGCATGTCGTTGGGAGCGCCTATGGGCATGATGTCGTAGTCGGTGACATGAATGCGGACGGAAAAATGGATATCGTAACCTGCGACAAGAAGGAGGTCGTACTTTGGACGCAGGTCAGCCTTGATGTCTTCAAAGGGCATATTATCATCGAGCGCCAGGGTGAAGGCATCGCCTTGGAGGATATGGACGAGGACCGTGATCTAGATATCGTCTTTGGAGGATCGTGGCTGGAAAACGCTGGTACGGGGGCACAGGGGTGGACGCGTTACCCGATTGCTCCGAAGTGGTCTCCCGACACCAGGGTGGCGATCGCAGACATGAACGACGACGGCTTGCCTGATGTCGTCCTGAGTGTTTCGGAGGGAAAGGGGGGGATATCCTGGTTCGAATCCCCCAAAGATCCCCGAACCGATCCCTGGGCCGAGCACTCTATCGAGAAGGGGGGCCTTGACGGGGCTCACTCGCTCCAGGTCGCTGATATTGACGGAGACGGCGATTTCGACATCGTCACGGCAGAGATGCACACTTCCTGGAAGAGGCGGGTGCTGGTCTATTTCAACAAAGGGGGATCGTTTGAGCCCGCCGTGCTGGCCAGAACCGGCTCTCATAACATGCGCTCGGCCGATATTGACAACGATGGAGACATAGACATTCTTGGCAAGAACTACGCGGGCAGAGGAAGGGCCATAGAGATGTGGGAAAACCTCTCCAGCGCGGAGGGGAGTTGGGAGTACGTGTCCGTCGACCAGAGGCGCCCCAAGAGCCAGAGGGGCAAGATGGGCACGACCTTTGGGGATGCGGATGGCGACGGCTTTGCCGATATCGTGGCCGGATCGTTCCTCTACCTGAATCCGAAGGGAAATATGCAGCAGCCGTGGAAGAGAATCGAACTGCCAGGGAACATCGACGGGTTCTTTGCCATAGACGTGAACGGCAATAACCTCTTCGATTTGGTTGGAATCGACGGCGACACCGTGCAGTGGATTGAGGCCGAAAGTGACCAACTAGCCTCCTGGAGGACCATAGCAGTTGGTAGAGTGGAAAAAGGCCGTACCCAGGGGTATTCTACTGCGAGCCTCATTCCCGGGAAAAAGCCACAACTGATTTTCACCCGCGGCAAACGCCTTTATGTTCTTCAAGTCCCTGAAGATCCGGAACGGGGTCTGTGGCCGCTTCACGCGATTTCCACAGAAAATGAAGAAGAAGGCGTGGGTGTCGGAGATATCGATGGAGATGGGGACCTGGACATTGCTGCTGTCCGTGCGGATGGACAACAATTCATCTGGTTCGAGAATCCGGGCTCCTTGGCCGGGAAATGGAGAATGCACGTCGCAGGCAGATTGATCGATCCCTCCAGGACTTTCCTGGACCGCATCGCCCTGGCGGACCTCAACAGCGACGGAAAACTTGACATCATCGCTACGGAGGAAAGGCAGGATTGGGAGTTAGCCGCCCACCTCTATTGGTTTGAGTCCCCTGCTGATTCCACCAAGACGGGGGAATGGAAACGCCACATCATCGGCAGACACCGGTCCTTAAACAGTATGGATACTGCTGATATTGATGGTGACGGCGCCATCGATATCGTCGCCGCTGAACACACGGACCAAAAGGAGGAAGCGGCGGACGACAACCTCACCCTGGTATATTTGAACAGGAACAGGGGTCGGAACTGGATTCCACATGTAGTTGAGAGAGGCCCGCACAGCAGCCACTTAGGGGCTAGGCTAGTGGATCTTAACAATGATGGGGTTTTAGAAATTGTTTCCATGGGGTGGAGCCAATACCAGTTCGTTCACTTGTGGAAAAAGGCCAACCCCGGGAATGGAGGATGAAGGGGAATCAACTATGTCCTGTATGGTAAGGCATTTAAGTCCAAGCAAGAAGCAAACTTGAACTGGCAATTTCAAAACTCGGATAATTGATTCTTGATCGAGATGTCACAATAGCAGTTCCTTTCAGAATTGAAACTTGAATAGATCATCTTCCTTGTCAAGGAGGCAGGAGATATGAAAGTAGGAATCCTGGCAGGCGGACATGGGACCAGACTTGCGGAAGAGACAGAAACGAAACCAAAACCAATGGTTGAGATCGGAGGACGACCGATTCTGTGGCATATCATGATGATCTATGCGCACCAGGGCTACAAGGACTTTGTAATAGCTCTTGGATACAAGGGCGAGATCATCAAGAGGTATATGTTGGACTACTGCACGCTATCCAGTGATGTGACAGTGAATTTAGGCAGTGGGAGCGTAAAATATCACGACGGGAACAAAGTGGACTGGACGGTAGATCTTATCGATACGGGCCTCCACACCCAGACCGGCGGGCGGATTAGGCGCCTTGCGCCCTATGTCGGCAAAGAAACGTTCATGGTTACCTGGGGAGACGGAGTGGCGGACGTCGATCTCAAGCAACTATTGGCGTTCCACCGTTCTCACGGGAAGCTCGCGACCTTGACAGCCGTTCGGCCACCGGCACGATACGGGCATCTGAAACTTAACGGTGACAGGATCTCAGAGTTTTCAGAAAAGCCGCAGATTGGCGAGGGGTGGATCAATGGCGCCTTTTTTGTCCTCGAGCCTGGAGTGTTCGATTATATCGCCGGGGACGACACGCAATGGGAGAAGGAGCCAATGGAAAACCTCGCGAGAGACGGCCAGCTGATGGCCTACAAACATACCTCGTTTTGGCAGTGCATGGACACGTTGCGCGAGAAACACATCCTGCAGAACTACTGGCAGAGCGGGAAGGCCCCCTGGAAGATCTGGGAGTAACCGGGACCGACTGAAGGCAGAGTGTCCGCAAAGTCTGGACGTCTGACTCGAAGGAGAACACGATGAGAGTGCTTGTGACAGGGTGCCTAGGATATATCGGGACGGCTCTGGTGCCGATGATGCAGAAAAGCGGCATCGAGGTGGTTGGTCTGGACTCGGATCTCTATAGACGGTGCACATTCAGCGGATCGCTCCCGGAGCTTCCGATCATCAGGAAAGACGTCCGGGACGTGATCCAGGACGAGCTTGCAGGGTTTGATGCGATCTTGCATCTGGCGGGCCTGTCCAATGATCCCCTGGGGGACTATCGCCCCGAGCTGACGGACGAAATCAACGCGAAGGCGTCGATCGCATTAGCCCGCATGGCCAAATCCGCAGGGGTGAAGCGGTTCGTGTTTGCGTCGTCTTGCAGCAACTATGGTGCGGCAGGGGCAGAGTTCCTGACCGAAGAGGCGTCGTTCAATCCTGTGACGCCCTACGGGGTTTCCAAGGTGAAGGTTGAGGCGGCGTTGGGGAAAATGGCAGATGAGAACTTTACCCCGACCTATCTCCGGGCTTCCACGGCTTATGGCGTATCGCCCCGCATCCGGTTCGACCTGGTAGCCAACAATCTGACTGCGTGGGCGTTTACAACGGGCCGGGTGTTCATCAAGAGCGATGGAACACCGTGGCGGCCGATTGTCCATATTGAGGACATCTCCCGTGCCTATATTGCCGTTCTGCACGCGCCGCGGGAAGTAGTCCATAACGAAGGCTTCAATGTGGGTACCACCACGGAGAACTACCAGATCCGTGAAATAGCCGACATCGTCAAAGAGGTTGTCCCGGGCTGCAAAGTCGAGTATGCGGCGGATGCCGGACCGGATAAGCGGTGTTATCGCGTGGACTGCAACAAGATTGCCAGGGTGCTTCACGAGTTCAAACCGCAATGGACGGCCCGGAGGGGAATCGAACAGTTGTACGAGGAGTACAAACGGGTCGGCCTGACGTTGGAGGAGTTCGAGGGGCCGAAGTTCATGCGAATCGCCCACGTAAAGAGCTTGATCAAAGAGGGGGTTCTCGACGAGAGCCTGCGTTGGCGCGGCGAAACCGCTAAAGGCCCTCGCTGAGTGCGCACGTCAACTCGTTCTAGACGGCTCTGGGACCGGCAAACGCTGTGTGGCGTCATCATCCACGAAATCACCTTAGAGGTCTGATATGAAAAAACACGATGCGTCCTGTCGCCTGTGCCGGACGAAGGGACTCGACATCTTTCTTGATTTGGGGAATATGCCCCTGGCGGATCGGCTGTTGAATGACGAGCAGCTTCTTCAAAAAGAGCCCAAATTCCCTCTCCAAATGGCGTTCTGCTCGAGCTGCGGTCTGGTGCAGATCCTGGAGACCGTTGATCCCCAGGTGCTGTTCCGAGACAACTATCCGTACTATTCCTCCTTCTCGCCCGCCTTGCTTCAGCATTCGCGCGACAATGTGATGGAACTCATTCAGGCCAGGAGCTTGAGTGCCAAGAGTCTGGTGGTGGAGTTGGCAAGCAACGATGGGTACCTCTTGAAGAACTACCGGGAGATGGGAATCCCCTGCCTCGGAATCGATCCAGCGGAGGGTCCGGCGCGAGCCGCGGAGGCCTCGGGTGTCCCGACGCTCTGCGACTTCTTTACAACGGACCTCGCAAGCCGGTTGGTGACCCAAGGCAAGTCGGCCGACGTCATCCACGCCAACAACGTTCTGGCGCATGTGGCTGACACCAACGGTTTTGTGGAAGGAATCCGCACCCTGCTGAAGGACGACGGGGTGGCGGTGATCGAGTTCCCGTACGTGAAAGATCTCATTGACCACGTAGAGTTCGACACGGTCTATCATGAACATCTCTGTTATTTCTCGGTCGTAGCCGTGGACCGCCTGCTCCGGCGTCATCGCCTGTACCTGAACGACATCAGGCGCCTTCCGATTCATGGCGGGTCGTTGCGGCTCTACGTCGGAAAACACGAAGACGTTCGCGATTCGGTCCAATCGCTGATGGCGACCGAAAGGCAGGAGGGGGTTGATCAGCTCTCGTACTTTAAAGACTTCGGTGTCCGGGTTGAAGCCCTTAAGAAGCGGCTGCTGGCAATTCTGGCAGACCTCAGAGCCCAGGGGAAGCGAATCGCCGCGTACGGGGCCGCGGCGAAAGGGACGACACTGATCAACTACATGGGAATCGGAAAGGACCTGATTGATTTTGTGGTGGACCGCAACACGTTCAAACACGGACTTTATATGCCGGGCCAACACATACCGATTGCTCCGGTAGAGAAGCTGCTTGAGGCGCTTCCGGACTACGTGCTGGTTCTGGCCTGGAATTTTGCGGACGAGATACTCAAGCAGCAGGAGGCGTACCGCAAGAACGGCGGAAGATTCATCATTCCTATTCCGGAACCGAGGGTCGTCTGAAGTCTACCGGCGGAAGCCGTTAGAGGTATCGCTTGAGGAGGATTCGCGTGGATGCTGCGTCGGGACATATCTGCCCCGCCTGTGAACAAGGGGAAATGTCGGTTTTCTACGAACTCAGGGATTTCCCCGTTCACACCGTGCTCAATATCGCGGCGAAAGCGGAGGCGTTTGGCTTTCGGCGTGGCGACATCGTACTGGCGTTCTGCCGCGATTGCGGGTTCATCACCAACACTGCCTTTAAGCGGGAGTTGCTCGAGTACGGGGCGGACTGTGAGGAGTCGCAGGGGTTCTCGCCGACATTCAGGTCTTTTGCCAGCGGGTTGGGTCACGAGTTAGTGGAACGATACCAGCTCAGGGGGAAGACCATATTGGAAATCGGTTGTGGAAAAGGAGAGTTTCTCTCAATGCTGTGCGCGTATGGGCACAACCAGGGGGTCGGATTTGACCCGGCGTATGTGGAAGGCAGGCACGAGCCCATCGAAGGCGGGAGTGTCCGATTCATCAAGGACTACTATTCCGAGAAATATTCCCAGTACCAGGCCGACTTCGTTTGCTGCCAGATGACGCTGGAGCACATCCATCAGGTCGGCCCATTCATTCACATGGTGCGGGGGGCGATCGGGAATAGAGGGTCGACGGTGGTGTACTTCCAGGTTCCGGATGTGACCCGTATCTTGCGGGACTGCGCCTTCGAGGATATCTACTACGAGCACTGTTCCTACTTCAGTCCGGGATCTCTGGCGCGCCTATTCCGTAAAAATGGGTTCGACATTCTCGACCTTCGCACGGAATACGACGGACAGTATTTGATCATTGAAGCTCGAACCGCGGGGGCTAATCCGAAGGGCGTGACCGCCATGGAGAATGACCTGGCGCAGCTCGAGGGGTACGTGTCAACCTTCTCCCGGAGAGTGAAGGAGAAGCTGTCATCTTGGCGCAAGAGCCTGGACGGTCTGACTGGGAAACGGAGCGTGGTCTGGGGGTCGGGGTCGAAGGGTGTGGCCTTCCTGATCAATCTTGGACTCGACAAGCTGGTCGAATATGTGGTGGATATCAATCCGCACCGACAAGGCATGTTCATGCCGGGGACCGGGCACGAGATCGTGGCGCCGAGCGCCCTTATGACGATTCGGCCGGATGCGGTCATCGTGATGAACCGCGTCTATGAGCCGGAGATCAAAGCGGAACTGCAGAAGATGGGGCTGAACCCGAAGGTGCTCTCGCTATGACCAGCCCAGAGCCCGCCTCCCAGAAGGGCCCGCCTCCCGATTCTGCGTTCGCCCAGCAGCCAAGGGCCATTCCCGGGGCTTCGGATGGAGGGTGCGTCGTCTGCGGTTCCGGAAGTGTCTGGACCTTTGCCGAGATGAAGGGCGTGCCCGTGCACAGCAACGTTCTGGCTGCTTCTCGGGCGCAAGCACTCCAGGTCCCCACAGGGGATCTGGAGATGCGCTGTTGCAGGGATTGCGGGCACGTGTACAACGCGGCGTTTCGGCCCGAGCGGATGACGTACACTTCGGACTACGAAAACTCGCTCTTTGTCTCTCCCACGTATCGAGCGTATGCCGAGGCCCTCGTCGCTGACCTGATCAAGCGGTTTGGTCTTCGGGGTAAGCGGGTGGTTGAGATCGGTTGCGGTTCGGGCGAGTTTCTGAAACTGCTCTGCGACCAAGGAGAGAATGACGGCATCGGCTTTGATCCCAGCGGGCTGGCGGGTCGTTGCATCGAGGGCCATCCAAAGATTCGCTTTGTGCGCGAGCACTATACTCCCAAGCACGCGGATGTCGACGCCGACTTCCTGTGCTGCCGGCAGGTGCTGGAGCACGTGCCCGCGCCTCGGGCCTTTCTTCGGGAAATCAAGAACGCACTGCCGACACGGAAGAGAGTTGGCGTGCTTTTCGAAGTGCCTGACGTGTTGTTCATGCTCGAGGCGCACAGCAGTTGGGACTTCATCTATGAACACTGCTCGTACTTTTCAATGTCATCTCTGAACCGGTTGTTCGCGATGGCCGGGTTTACGGTGTTGGATGTTTGGAGGGCCTTCCATAATCAGTTTCTCTGCGTCTGTGCAGAACCGCTTCGCGAAGGGGCGGTGGCGAAGGGAGCAACCGCGGAGTTCGATCCGCACGAGGTGGTGCGCAACGCGCAGGCCTTTGCCGAGGTGTTTCGAGAGCAACGGCACGCCTGGAATCAGACCCTGCGATCGTATGCGGAGTCGCGAGCCAAGGTCGTGCTCTGGGGCGCGGGATCGAAGGGGGTGACATTCCTCAACGTCGTGCAGAGCAGCCGCTCGATCGGGTATGTCGTCGACATCAATGACCAAAAGTGCGGCAAATTCATCCCTGGAACTGGACAGCGGATTGTCTCCCCAGGTTTCCTAAAGGAGCATCGACCGGATGTCGTGATCCTCATGAATCCTGCGTACGAGACGGAAGTGAGAGCAACCCTTGCGGGGATGAAGATCAACCCGCGGATTGTGGCGGTCAGTCAGCCAGCGCTGGCGTCGTAACCTCGTTGCGCCCTGGCACAGCGCTAACCATCCCGAACAAATCAGGAGGGAAGGCCATGGCTGCTCCCATTTGGAATATGACAAAGGACAGATCAGGTCGGTTCACGACGTGGGTCGATCATCGGCCCAACAAGCGGTTTGCGATCTTTGACCCCAACACCCCCAACAACGCATCCGATGACTTAGTTCTCGACAAGGAGACAGGCCTGGTGTGGACCCGTGACGCGAACCTCCACGGCCAGCGCAACTGGCTCGATGCCAGCACGGTGTGCAGAGAGTTGGAGCTTGGAAACCGGATGGGTTGGCGTCTGCCGGCCATCGAAGAACTGGCCAGCCTGGTCGATCCCAGCCAACAGGATTTGGCGTTGCCCTCCGGTCATCCGTTTGTCAACGTCCAATACGGATCCGGCGTTCCGGCATACTGGTCGAGCACCAACTACGAAAACCCCACAGGCGCGGCCTGGTTTGTGAATTTTTGGCGTGGGGCTGGTCCTCACCTCGCCGGGCTGGGGAACAAATCGCTCCCGGGTTTTGTGTGGCCGGTGCGTGGGGGTAGGGGAGGAAACAGTTGGAACTGGTAACAGGCCGCCAGGCCGTGCGACCCGCCGACCCGGCCAACGCGGGCAGCCGCAATCCGACCATTTGCCTGCTCGGTGCGTCGTTCGGAACCGGGAACATGGGCGTGAGCGCCTTGACGGCTGGTACGATCAAAGCGCTCTTTTCCCAGTTCCCCCACGCGGAGCTGTTCCTGCTCGACTATGGCAAGGAACGCAAAGCGTACATCGTCGACGTGTCGGGCAAGAAGGTCGCCGTCCAGCTCGAAAATATCCGATTCTCGAAGAAGGTGTTCCTGAGAAACAATATCGCGCTGCTGCTGGTGTTGGCGTTTGTCGCTCGGGCAATGCCGTTCGAGAAGTTGAAGCACAAGATCATCTCTGGCAATCCTTGCTTGAAGCGCCTCTCAGAGGCCTCCGTGGTCGCGTCACTTGCAGGGGGGGACAGCTTTAGCGACATCTACGGCCTTGGGAGATTCATCTACGTGGCGTTGCCACAACTCCTTGCGTTGTTAGTGGGCAAGAGGCTTGTCTTGCTGCCACAGACCATTGGTCCGTTCAAGGGAGCGATCGCACGCAATATCGCAAGGCACATCTTGATGAGAGCGGATCTCATCTATTCTCGGGATTATGACGGTCTTGACGAGACGAGGAGCCTCGTAGGAGCCGGGAGCAACGGGAGCCGCAGGGTCAGATTTTGCTATGACGTTGGGTTTGTCGTGGATCCGGTGAAGCCGGACAACGCGAATCTTCCAGAGCATGATCATCAGCGAGACGTGAGGCCTCTGATTGGGCTCAACGTCAGCGGGCTGCTGTGGATTGGTGGGTATTCACGCGACAACATGTTTGGGTTGAAGATCGACTATCGGACCTTCATCGCAGATCTCATCGACTTCATGGTCCGAAAGAAGGATGCGATGGTGATGCTCGTTCCTCATGTTTTCGGCACAGGCGGGGAGAGCGATGCAGTGGTTTGCAGTCACGTGTATGCAGCTCAGAAAGCGCGCTACAATGAACGGCTGCTGATAGCCAGCGGGGAGTACAACCAGAGCGAGATCAAATACGCGATCGGATTGTGCGATTTCTTCGTTGGATCGCGAATGCACGCGTGCATTGCGGCGCTTTCCCAATGCATTCCAACGGTTTCGATCGCGTACAGCCGGAAGTTCGTTGGTGTTATGAGGACCATCGGAGTTGGGGAGCTTGTGGCCGATCCTTGCACGCTGGAGAACGAGCAGATCTTGACGGTCATCGACCGGGCGTTTGACCAGCGAGCGGTTCTAAGAGCACGTTTGGAGCAGACGATGCCGCGGGTGAGAGAAACTGTGCTCAATCTGTTTGGCGGTATCGGGGACTGTGGAAAAGGAGCGTAGGTCCTGAAACTCCGCGATGTCCAGGATGTTGTGGAGTGGGGGCTCTGCATCGGCTGCGGAGCCTGCGCCTACGTCTGTCCAGAGAACATCACTCTGGTCAACGTGGTCAGCCAGGGAATCAGGCCACGCCTTGCAAAGAGGCCGTGTGAACAGTGTGACGAGTGCTTGCAGGTTTGTCCCGGCATCACTCTCTCGCATCAGCCCGGATCAAGCTGGAACCAAGTCATCCCCGACTTGAAGGGGGGCTGGGGTCCAATTTTGGAGGTCTGGGAAGGCTATGCGGCTGATCCGGAAGTCCGATTCAACGGATCATCCGGAGGGCTGGCCAGCGCGCTTGCGCTCTATTGCATCGAGAAGGCCGGGATGCACGGTCTCCTGCACATCGGCCAGGATGACAGTGCTCCGTTACGTAACAAGACATTCTTCAGTACGTCTCGAAAGGAAATCGTGGCGCGGACGGGGTCGCGCTACGCGCCGGCTTCGCCCTGTGACGGTCTTGCAACGATCGCGGGTGTACCGGGTCCATCTGCCTTCATTGGCAAGCCCTGCGACGTTGCTGCGGTCAGGATGGCGCAGTCCCTGAGGAGCGAGCTCGCCGAGAAGATCGGCGTGACCATTGGGTTTTTCTGCGCCGGGACTCCGTCGACCCAAGGGACCATGGACCTGATCAGATCCCTGGGAATCGCTCCCGACACGGTGGAGGAGATTCGCTACCGCGGACGGGGATGGCCGGGACGATTCTCGGTCAAGCTGAAGGGTGAACAGCAGCCGCGGGAAGTGATGAGGTACATGGATTCGTGGGGCTTTTTGCAGAAATACCGACCCTATCGCTGCCACCTCTGCCCGGACGGAACCGGCGAGTTCGCGGACCTGGCGTGCGGCGATCCTTGGTATCGCAATATCAAAGAGGGGGAACAGGGCCACTCGCTCGTGCTTGTGCGGACCGAACGCGGCAGAGAGACCCTAAGAGGGGCAATGGATGCCGGATATGTGATCCTGAAACCGGCCGACCCATCGATTCTTGAGGCGTCGCAAATAAATCTGCTCCACAAACGGGGGGCAGTTTGGGGTCGCGTGCTGGCTATGAGGATGTTTGGGATACCCACGCCACGATTTGAGGGATTTTCGTTGTTCCGAAACTGGCTGCGCCTGTCGTTCAAAGACAAAGCGCGTTCTGTTCTCGGCACCGCCAGGAGAATTATCCTCCGTGGCTACTTCAGGCCGCAGCGGGTGCACACGGCGTTGACGATCTTGCCAACTGACTCTCGTGAGACCGACGCTTAATACCGACATCCTGATTGTTGGGGGTGGAATCATTGGCCTCACCATCGGGCGAGAATTGTCCGTCAGGTCGCCAGCGACGAGTATTACGTTGATTGAGAAAGAGCCTTCTGTCGGTGCGCATGCAAGCGGGAGAAATAGCGGTGTTCTCCACGCCGGGTTCTATTACTCGCCCGACAGCCTGAAAGCAAGATTCACGGTCGAGGGCAATCGCCTCTTGACCGACTACTGCAAACAGCATCAGCTCAAGATCAATCAATGCGGGAAGGTTGTTGTCGCAAAAGACGACAAAGAGATCGAGTTGTTATACGAGCTGAAGAGCCGAGGGGAGAAGAACGGTGTGGCCCTCCAGCTGGTCGACGAAGCCGAGCTTGCGAAAATCGAGCCCAATGCCAGGACGCGCCGAGCCGCTCTCTTTTCGCCATCCACCGCCACCGTCAACCCGAAAGAGGTCGTTGCGCATATCGCGGAATCGCTCAAGGGCAAGGTCAGCATCCTCCTGAATGAGCGACTTGAGCGCAGGACCGACGACACTACGGTGGACACCACCAGTCGGCGAATTCGCTTCAAGTATTTGGTCAATGCCGCCGGACTCTACGCGGACAAGATCGCCCAGCAGTTCGCCGTCGGCCGGCAATACACAGTCGTGCCCTTCAAGGGGCTCTATATGCAGTACAGCGACAATAGCTTGATCGGTAAACACATCTATCCGGTCCCGGATTTGCGGATGCCATTTCTCGGAGTCCATTTCACCAAGACCGTGGACGGAAGGGTGAAGATCGGCCCCACGGCGATTCCTGCGTTCTGGCGTGAAAACTATCGAGGAGTGGAAAATTTCAAATTCACGGAGTTTCTGACGACAGTGTTCCACGAAGCGGGCCTGTTTATCTCGAATCACTCGAACTTCAGAGTGCTCGCTCTCGAGGAGATCAAAAAATATTCCGGAACGTATCTGAAGGATCAGGCCTCTCTTCTCGTCAAGAAAATCGACATACGGCGATTCGGGGAATTCCTGCAGCCTGGAATCAGGGCCCAGCTGGTTGATACGACAACACGATCGCTCGTGATGGATTTTGTGGTGGAACATCGAGAAAACTCCACTCACGTTTTGAACGCGGTGTCTCCTGCATTTACTTGCTCGTTCTCGTTTAGCAGATTTCTCGTTGATGAGATTGAAAAGAGGTGGGTCAGATGACGGGAACCCACACACGGCTTGCCAATTCAAGGACTTGGGCCTGGCTACGTTTTGCCGTTGTGCGAGATCGTCCTAAAGTTGGTAGCGGCTCCTGACGTCAGTTGACTTGGAGATTGGAAGGCGCAGCAGGAGGGATACTAGCAGAGCTAGAGCTATATTCGAAAGCGCCTATATCCCATGTGCCGTCGACGCCAAATTTTGTTCCTTCCATATCTACCGCATAATATAAAGAAAGATCCATACCTATGTTTCTCGGATAGCCACTCCCTGTCGTGCTAACAATACGATAGTCGTGGCCAGCCCGATTGACAAATGGGTTAGGTGATGTCAGTGCCAGATTGTTCGAGCTTGCTCCGCAGCTTCCACCACTGGAGTAATAGAGCAAGTTGTTTCGGAATTCAGAACCAGGTCCGCAGTACGTCGATCCGCCATAAGTGACGTTGACAACATTATCAAATGTGTTGTTAAAAATTTTGAGGTTTGGCACCGTAGACTGTATCTCAATAGCCTTAAGGTTCCCGCTGTCGAGATCATAAAAAATGTTGCCATAAATCTGCCAATTGCTGGCTCCTCCGCCTTGCTCAAAAAAGATCCCTTCGCCGGTACCATTTGTTTCTTTATGAAAGTCAGAATATCTGACGATTCCGTCCTTAGCGCTCTGAATGTAAATGCCGTTTGGATGAAAAGCTTGCCAGTTTACGGCCATTAGATTGTACATTTCTATATATTCGAATATACTGCCATCTGCCCACACGTTGTAGGCACCGGACTCCCAATTCCAGATCTTCATATGGCTAAACGTGTTTCCTGTGGAGAGAGTCGGAGAGGCAAACGGTGTGACATCTAATCCCCGGCCATCACCGGAATAAGTGACCTCGCCAGGTCCTTGAATATCGATATACTCAAACGTATTATAATCAGCATCGGCGCCATCGATAAGTGCTATACCTGCCCCTGCAGTGGCTCCTGAGAAATTGATATGCCATCCGTGACTTCCACCGCTTCCAGTAGTCCTCCCAGATACCGTTATGTAGTCAATGTCGCCATTTACCACAATGCCGGCCCGCGTTTGTGTGACCGTCGAATCAAACCCAGCGGACCAACCTGATGCTCCAGCGGAGTCCGGAGCGTCGGCCCTTGCGCGGCGAATTGATAACCTGGAATTGCTGGTACATTTCTTTTGGAGATTAAGGTCTTGAGTATACATTCCACCAGCGATCCAGATGGAATCGCCACATGACACGGACGCCCAAGTGATGCCTGAGAACCCGTCATAGGCATTGCTCCAACTGGTCCCATCCTCCTTCCCATATGCTCCACCATTGGGTCGGACATACCAGTTAGCGGCTTGTACGTCTATAGTGTGAAAGAGGAGTGTTAAAAGAGTTACAAAGAAAAGACGTATCATCGCACACCTCCGTTTTCTGTCTTGAGTTCTTCTGGGTTGTTTGTTGGCGAAACTTTCGTTTGTAGGGCTGGCCCCCTCGCGAAAGAAAACCCAATCGATCTTCGCAGCGATGACATAGTGGATGGCTATCGCGCGGCGTCTCTGCGTGTTCAGCAACACCTTGAGAAAGAGATGCCAAAGTGAGTGATTCAATCGACCGTTTTAATTGCCTCATTTGACATTGGACTTTCACTTCCCTGCAAATTAACAGCCGTAACTGCGAAGTGGTATGTGCCCGGCGCAAGACCTGCTACCACGTAGGAGATTTGGTTCGGGTTGAGCACTGAGATCAACTGGCTGTCAGCCGTTGTGACCGGCGTTGTCTGGCTATAGTAGATTTGGTATCCCGCCAGATCTGTCAAGGGTGTGCCGTCTTGATTGGTGGCGGGTTTTTCCCAGGAGAGCGTTGCGGAGCCGACACCTGCTGGGATGGGGTTCGCTGGGGGGCTCCCGGTGCTTCCCCCTCCGCCCCCACATCCGGGGGCTGTGAGGAGGACGGAGAGGACGGAAATGAGGCCGAGGAGACGTGCCCCGTGCCTCACGGTCGTTCCGTGGATTGCTGCACCCGCTCTCAGAGTCCGTTTCATAACTGTCGGCACCCCATCGTTTGGGTGGCCATCGCCCGCCCGCTTCACCGGCACTTTGGATGGCTCACCAGTCTCGTTCGGGATTAGCAATACATGTGCCGAAAGATCCGCCAACACCAACTGCTCATAGTATATTGAAATTGCTGAATTTAGCGATCGTCAGTCCCGCGAGTTGTTGCCAGAAATCCGGCAATATCGCCGAAATCGAGTTCACATCACAAAACTGAGATTTCGCAACCGTAACTAAGCAACGATATGTCCTTGCTGCGAAGAAGTCAACGATGACGCTCTAAGTTTAGTGGTTCTATACATGAGGTCTTCCGATCACGGGCCAGTCTGTTTGCAGGGGAGGGGTGCGTCGACGACCGGTTGTCGTTGTCCATGTCTGCGCGGTTTGACTCCGCCGGGAGCGTTGTGTACTCTGCGGCCTCAGCGGTCTTCGGATTCCGGCGGCGGATTTGGTCCATGCTCGGTCGCAAAGTGAGAGCAGAATTCCGAATCGGTTCAGCGTTCCTCGATTGGTGAGCCCCACGACGCTGCGGGTTTCGAGACCGCTCCATCGCTCTGTGGGGGGCGCGCGGTCGACTTCGTTCAGGCCCACGCGGTCGGGGTCATCAATCCTCTGCCCGACGATCATCTGGTGTCTGCTCTTTGGCGTTGGCTTGCCGGCCATTGTGGAGACGCGACCCGCTTTCTCGGCACCGCGGTCCCTCGGTTCTGCTGTTGCTCGGGTGGAGGGTTCGGAAACACGGCCTGCTTACTCGGCCCCGATCAGCCTTGACTCATCGCTCACCTTGGTGGCGCGTTACGACAACAATTTGTTCCTGTCGGAAACTGACCCGGTTGGTGGCTTCAGCACGGTCGTCGCTCCTCGGGTCAACCTTCAGCTCGATGAGCGCCTCATTCGGAGTCAGATTCGGTATCAGGCGGCGGCAGAATGGTATCGCCAGCAAGCCGACCTCAACCGGTTCACGCACCAGGGCGAGATTGAGGCGGCACTGAAGGGGTTGAAACGGTGGGTTCGCCGTCTCGACCTCAGGCTAGGGGGGTCATACACGCGAATGACGGAATTGCCCGGGACCTCCCTCAGTGGTCAGGCGGTGTCTCGAGGCGGTGTGCTCTTTCCGGCCACCATCGAAAGTACGGAATGGCGCGGATCCGTGATTGCCGGCTACGCGTGGTCCAGGCGTCTCGAATCCAGCCTTGAGTACACGTACGTGGCGACCTACTTCGAGGAGGTCGAAACGAGCCTGGTGACATCCACGGCGCCCACGTATGACTCGATTGTTCACGATCTGCAACTAGGGCTCGGCTATCGTCGGTCCACGCGTACGACCCTGACGCTGAGACCCGCCGTGAGTACGACCCGTACGGTGCCATCCGGCACGGCGTTCGCGGCAAACACGGATTCCCGGACGGCGGCTCGGCTCACGGCTGGTGTTGAGTATTCGTCGGCATCGAGTTTGAGGTTCAGGGGCGAAGCCGGCGTCTTGGCGATTGAGGACGACCAGACCCGCCTTGCCTTAAACCTGGATCTCGTCCGGAACTGGAGTGACACCCAGTTTCGTGTCAGGGCTCAACAAGACTCCGGCATAGGAGGGGGTGTGACCGATACTGTTTCGGTCACGCGGAGCCTGACCGCCGACGCGTTACGGGGGATGGGACGGCACACACAGGCCAACGTGCAATTGGGCATTGTGGGAAACTTGGCGGCTCCGACGCTTGGGACCGATGCCTCGGTCCGCGTGGTGACATTCATGGCGGGCGCCGGCGTGGAGCACGACCTGACGCGCTGGCTCACAGCTCGTCTGGACTACAGGTCGCTGACCCAACGTTCCTCCGGCATCCCCAACGTGGGCGGGCAGCGTCACCTGTTCCTCGTGACCTTGACGGCCACGGCACCGCAATGGCAGTCACGTCCGTGACTCCTGTGTGTAGCCCGTGCTGTGCCACATCCAATGATCTCAGAGTGTTACAATAGCCTGCATGCAGACAGAACCCGGAACGGGTTTCGGTTAAGAGGACCTGACCCAGCACCGGCATCTCCTTAGAGGAACGACGACATGCATCATGCCACGGCGAACATCATGGTGACGGGCGGCGCCGGATTCATCGGCTCCAATTTCATCAGGCACGTGTTGGGCCGATCGGACTTCACGGGCACGATTGTCAACTATGACAAGCTGACGTATGCCGGGAATCTTCTGAGCCTGTCGGACGTGGCGGATCAACACGGCGGGAAGCGGTATTTCTTCGAGCGCGGTGATGTCTGCAACTACGAACACGTCAAGACGGTCTTGGCCAAGTACGACATCGGGGTCATTGTGCACTTTGCGGCTGAAAGCCACGTGGACCGCTCGATCTTCGGCCCCAAGGAGTTCATCGAGACGAACATCAGCGGCACGTTCAGCATGCTCGAAGCCGCGCGGCAGTTCTGGGCGACGAAGAAGGCCGTTCGGTTCCATCACATCAGCACCGACGAGGTGTACGGCTCCCTGGGAGAAACGGGATATTTCTTCGAATCCACGCCGTACGACCCGCACAGTCCGTACTCCGCATCGAAAGCGGCCTCGGATCACCTGGTCAGGGCCTACTCTCACACCTACGCGTTGCCGGTCACCATTTCAAATTGCTCGAACAACTACGGCCCGTATCATTTCCCGGAAAAGCTCATCCCGCTCATGATCCTGAACGCCGTGGAGGGAAAAAAGCTGCCCGTGTATGGCGACGGGAAGAACGTCCGCGACTGGCTGTATGTCGAGGACCATTGCGAGGCCATCTGGACGATCCTGAGCCAGGGAAAGCCCGGGGAGACTTACAATATCGGCGGCGAATGCGAGAAGACGAATCTTGAAGTGGTCACGGCTATCTGCGACGCGCTGGAAGACATGTATCCGATCGCAAAGAACTCCCGGATCCGAGACGCGGCATCAGGTATCAAGCGCTATTGTGACCTCATCTCCTTTGTGCCCGACCGCCCTGGACACGACCGCCGCTATGCGATCAATTGCGACAAGATCAAGTCCGAACTCGGTTGGAAGCAACGCCACAACTTTGAGGACGGGCTCCGTGAAACGATCGCGTGGTTCCTGCAAAACGCGGCCTGGGTCGACAGCGTCAGGAGCGGCGACTACCAGAAGTGGATTGAAACGAACTACGCGGTTAGAAAGAGCTGAGCGATCGAACCCGAGAGCCGCCTTTCGTTTACCGAAGTGACCGTTGACTAGAGTGACGAGAATGATCAGAGTGCGGGGCGGCGCGTGACGCGGTTTGTTGACTCAAGGCACCTGGTCTTCTTGTGCTTTTTTATCGCGACCATCGTGGTCTTCTACGAAGACCTGGAGACGCTGTTCGTCCAATCACTCGATCACGAGACCAACGATTACATCCCGCTCGTTCCGCTGGTGAGTGCGTACTTCTTCTATTTGGGGAGGAAGGAGATCTTTGCGGACACCGGCTATGCTGTGCCAATTGGGCTGGGAACGATCGTGGCGGGGGCGGCTCTGTATGCCATTGGGGTTGGCCAAGGCCACAGACTCAGCGGGAATGACTATCTTTCCCTAGTGACGTTGTCGGCCGTCATCATGTGGATCGGCGGCTTCACGTTCTGTTACGGATTGCGGGCCGTTAAACCAGCGCTCTTCCCTCTGCTGTTTCTTCTCTTCATCGTTCCCATTCCCACCGTTGCCCTGGGGAAAATCGTCGCGGTGCTGCAGGAATCGTCCGCGGAGGCGACTTCAGCGCTGTTTGGGCTCGCTGGTGTGCCGGTCCTGCGTGAGGGTTTCGTCTTTCATCTGACCGGGATCAGCATCGAGGTCGCAGAAGCGTGTAGCGGAATCCATTCCGCAATTGCGCTGTTACTGACCAGTATCGTCGCCGGGAAGCTGTTCCTGACATCGGCGTGGACAAGGTTGGCATTGACGCTCGTCGTGTTTCCCATTGCGGTCCTGAAAAACGGACTCCGAATAGTCACGCTCACTTTGGTGGGCAATTACATAGACGCACGAATCCTCGCAGGCCCACTTCACACACAAGGCGGGATTCCGTTCTTCCTGGTCGCGCTAACGTTCCTGGCGGTTGTGATGTGGCTATTGAGAAGGGCCGAAGCAGGCGGTCAACGTATTGACCGGCTTGGAATAGCGCCAAGAGCGTCCTAAGCGCTGGGTGAGCCGATCGTCCTCCACCACGTTCGGCCATGTTGCCCGCCGCGGGAGCTGGTGACGGTCAGTCGCTCGTGTGGTCGGGCGGGCGGTGTTTGAGCCACGAGGGGTGGGTGATGCCGTGGCTCTTGATCTTGTAGTTCAGCACGCGCGGGCTGATCCCCAGCAGCCGGGCCGCGTCTTTCTGCACCCAGTTGTTTTCGGCCAGCACGCGAAGGATGGTGTTCTTCTCGATCTCGTCCAGCCGTTTCGAATGTTGATCGGCCGGACCGCTGTGAACCGGCACCTGATTGGAAACGCGGGGACGGGTTTCATCGCGGGGCGGAGCCATGGCGGATCCGCCGAATGAGGCCAAGCCCAGATCCGATGCACGCAGGGAGCTGCCCTCGGCCATCAGCACGGCGCGCTCGATCGTGTTCTCCAGTTCCCGGATGTTCCCGGGCCACGAGTGATTCTCCAACAGGTCGCACGCCACAGGGTCGATCTCTCCGACCGGCTTGCCCAGGTCCCGGGCGTAGCGGTCGAGGAAGTGCCTGGCCAGCAGCAAGATGTCTTCGCGGCGCTCCCGCAGCGGCGGCAAATCGATCATGACCACGTTGAGTCGATAGAACAGGTCGTCGCGAAACCTGCGCTCGCGAACTTCGGCGTCGAGCTGCTTGTTCGTCGCGGCAATGAGCCGCACGTCGACCGTCAGCGTCTTCTCTCCCCCCACGCGTTCGAAGGTCTGCTCCTGGAGCACCCGCAGCAGCTTGGCCTGCGTCTGCAGGCTCATGTCGCCGATCTCGTCCAGGAACAGTGTGCCGCCGTTGGCGAGCTCGAACCGTCCGACGCGCTGACGATCCGCGCCCGTGAACGCGCCGCGTTCGTGGCCGAATAGTTCGCTCTCCAGCAGCGGCTCGGGCAGGGCCGCGCAGTTGACCTTGACCAGGCTTCGGCCGGAGCGCGGGCTCGCGGCGTGGATGGCGTTGGCCACCAGTTCCTTGCCGGTGCCGGTTTCGCCCTGGATCAGCACGGTGGTGTGGCTGCGCGCGACCTTTTCGATGACGCCGATGAGCTGTTTGAGCGCCGGGCTGGTGCCGACCAGATGGTTTGGCGACCCGATCCGGCCGCGCAGGTCGTCCAGCGTCTGCCGCACCACTTGATGCTCGAGCGACTTTGAGACCTTGAGCTCGAGTTCTTCGAGTTGAAACGGCTTCTGGAGATAGTCGTCAGCGCCGATCCGCATCGCTTCGACCGCATTTTCCACGGTGCCGTACGCGGTCATCACGATCACCGTGGTCAGGGGGTTCGTGGCCTTGGCGGCCCTGAGCACGTCCAGGCCGGTCTTGCCGGGCAACGACATGTCCGTGATCACCACCCCGAAGAACTCCTCGCCGATCATCCGGATCGCGGTTTCAGCGTCGGGCGCTTCGCTCACGCGATGCCCCGAGCGCTGGAACGCCTCGACAACGCCCTTGCGGAGCGAATCATGGTCCTCGACCACGAGAATTTTCTTCATGCCGCCGCAGCCTCCTCGGTGAGGGTGGTGATCACTGGGAGGTGGACGGAAAATCGCGTGTGGTTGCCAGGCTCACTGGTCACCTCGATCGTGCCCTGGAGGTGATCCACGATTTTTTTCGCGTTCGCCAAACCCAGGCCCGAGCCCTTGCCCTTGGTGGTGAAGAAGGGCAAAAACACCTTGGCCAAGCGGTCGGGCGGGATGCCCTCGCCGTTGTCCGCGATGGTGGTCACGAGTTGATCGCGCTCTTTGCCCGCGCCGCGTTGGACGCTGGTGGAGATGACGATCGTGCCGTGTCGCATGCGGACCGCGTCGATCGCGTTGTTGATGAGGTTGAAAAACACGATCTCGAGCTGTTGGGGATCGACCCACGTCTTGGGGAGATCGGGCGCCAACTTTCGGACCACTTCAAAGGGGTACGTGTGCTCGAGCAGGATGGTCTGATTGAGCACCTTCTCCAGCACGTCATTGAGTTGGACGTGTTTGGGATCGAGTCGGATCGGCCGGGCGAACGCCAGGCAATCGGTCACGCTCTGGTTCAGGCGCTGCACGTCGCCCATGATGGATCGCAGCTTCTGATCGATCTCCCGGTCCTTGCCAAAGGCCTTTCTCAGCAGGCCCACCGTCACTTTGATGCTGGCGAGGGGGTTGCGCATCTCGTGGGCCAGACCGGCGGCCATTTGGCCGAGGGCCATCAGGCGCTCCTTGAGCTGCGCTTGCTCCTCGCTCCGCTCGGTCTGGGTGATGTCTTTGAACAAGGCCACCACGCCGAGTTGGAGTCCGCGTTCATCCAGCAGCGGCGAGGCCGAGATCCCGATTGTTCGCGCCGAGCGGTCGCTGGCCAAAGAAAGCTCCACGCGATCCAAGGGCGTTCTCATCAGCAGGGAGTCGTGCAAGAATCCTACCAAGGTGGGATAGGCAGCCAGTGCCTCTGGAAACGGCTGGCCCTCAATCGGGTGGCCGTTGAGCCCCAGAATGGCTTTTGCGGCCGGATTGACGATCAGGACGTTGCGCTGCGTACCGACCGCGATGAGGCCGGCCCGAATGTTTCCGACGAGTTGTTCGACGAGCGCTGGCTGTTTCATGGCTTGCGGGAACGATCCCCGGGTGCAGTGTAGCAGTCAGAGGCGTTTCGGCAAGCCCGCGGGGCAGGTTGCTGAAAAAGTCCATCCGCTGCGTTCGAGGAGCCTCGGCCGCCTCACCGTCTCGGCGGCGCTCGTGGCTCAGCGCCACTTCTTCGTGGCGCCACTCGCCTCACGTACGACCCAGTACGCTGCTTCGCCAAGCGAGCGGAACGTGGCATTGACAGCGCCGTTGGGCGGCGCGAAGCGCTTTCCGGTTTCCTCCTCGCTGCGGCCTTGCGGCTGGAGCTTTTTGAGCAACCTGCGACCTAAAGTCGGGAGCTTTGTCCTGGGGCGGGGTATGCGGTGATTCGGTGCTGGAGTCGATGCCCGGCCGCGAAGCGGGGCGAATCCGGGGGGGGCGTTACTTCTGGCGCAGCTCGGCGAGGGCCTGTTTCGCTTCGTCTCCGCCTGGGAACCCAGGGTCAAGCGCGAGCGCGCGTTCGAGTTCGCGTTTGGCTGCCTTGGCGTCGCCCTGCTTGTGGTAGGCCATTCCCAGGTGGTAGTGGGTGACGGCGTTGTCAGGGAGTTTTTCGGTGGCCTCGCGCAGGAGCGTGACGGCTTTGAGGTACGCTCCCTTCTTGTAGTAGATCCATCCCAGCGTGTCCGCCACGCCCGGGTCGTTGGGCAACTGCTCCATGGCGGTCTGGGCCAGGCTCAGCGCCACGTCGATGTTCTTGCCGCGCTCGGCGTACAGCCACGCGAGGTTGTTGGCAGCGGGCCCGAAGCGGGGATCCAGCTTCAGGGCTTGTTCGTATTCCGCCATTGCGTCGTCGTAGCGCTGCTGGGTTTCATAGGCCATTCCGAGCAAGAAATAGGGTGGGGCGGCGGTCGGGGCGGCTTCGATCATGGCGCGGTAGTGCGCGATCACTTTCTCGGGGTCGCGGCCGCGGCTGTAGAGACGGCCCAGGGCTTCGTAGGCCGGGAGAAAGCTCTTGTTCAGGTCGATGGCCCGCTGGAATTCGGCCTCGGCTTTTGTGGGCTCGTTCGCGGCCATGTAGACCGTACCCAGCAGGTGGTGTAGGGGTGCCGAAGAATCGGCTGCCTTGAGCTGGGTTTCCAGGAGACTCACTGCTCCGGCGTGGTCGTTTCTCTGGAGCAGGATCGAGACCATTTGTCCGAGCACGTCGGGAGCGCCGGGTGCGCGATCCAGGGCGGCTCTGAACTGCTTTTCGGCCTCCGTGGGTTTTCCCATGGCGCGATCCACGAGGCCCTTGCGGTAATAGCCGATGTAACTCGACGGCGCCGCCGCGATCAGCGCGTCGTACTGCGCGAGCGCTTCGCGGGTTTTCCCGCTCGCCAGCAATGCGTCTGCCGCGAGTTGCAGCGCCGGGGGATAGCGCGGGACCGCGGCCAGCACGGCGCGCGCTTCTTCCAACGCGAGATCCGGAGCTTTGGTACGGAGGTGCAGGTCGCCCAGCGCGAGCCGAGCGTCCCACAGCGCGGGTTGGGCCTTCACCGCGGCGGCCAACTCGGCCTTGGCCTGCTGAATGTCGCCGCGCATCGCGTACATGAGGCCCAGGGTTTGGTGAGCTTTGGCGTGATCGGGGTCGGCCTTGAGCGCCTCTTGCAGCGCGGTGACCGCGCTGTCGAACTCCCGGTCCGCGATGAACAACCGCGCCGACAGGTAGAGCACGTCGGGGTCTCCGCGCCGCTGGGCCGTCAAGTCCGCGACCAAGGGCCGCGCCTCTTCGGGCTTGCGTTGATCCATGAGCAGGCCGGCCAGTTGTTTTTGGGCCACGACGTCGCGGGGGTGCTCTTTCAGGACCGCGCGGTACTGGTCCATGGCTCCGTCGAGCTTCCTGGTGGCGATCAGGAACTGCGCGTACGCGAGGCGCGCTCCCGTCTTCTCCGGGAATGTTTTGATCGCGTCCTGGTATGCGGCGTCGGCTCGGGTCAATTCCCCGACGTTTACCAAGAACTGGGCGAGCGTTAAGCGAAGGCCCATGTTGTCGGGCTTCAGCGCGATGGCTTGGCGATACTGGGCTTCGGCCTCCGCGTTCTTGCCTTGGACCCGATACAGGCTGCCGAGCGCGAGGGGCGGCTCCACGCTGGTGGGTGCGATCCGGGCCGCTTCTTTCAGGGCGCGTTCGGCAGGGCCGTACTCTTCAGCGGCCACGGCGATCGCCGCCTCCGCCAGCCACGGTTTGGGATCCGTGGGATGGGCGGCCTTGGCCTTCGCGACCGCGTCGCGGGCCGCGTCGCGGCGACCCTGACCCAACTCGCTTTTGGCGAGGAGCAGCAGCGCCTCGAGGTCCTGCGGGTTCTGGGCCAGGACCAGTTCGGCCTTGGCTTGGGCCGCGTCGAACTGACGATTCAGCGCCAGCAACTCGCCCAATTTGAGTTGGGCCTCCAGGAGCGAGGGGTCCAGCTCGACCGCCTTGCTCAACGCGGCGAACGCCGGTTGGGCATAGGTCAAAGGATGCTGGTTCAGATACGCCAGCCCCAGGCGGAGGTTCGCTTGAGCGTCGTTGGGGTCGATCTTGAGGACGTTGCGGTACTCGATGACCGCCTCGGGATACTTCGCGTCGGTCATGTACTGTTCGGCGCGATCGAAGTGCTCGCGCTTTTGCACGGCCGGATCTTTGGTGCATCCCGCCACGGTAACCAAGATCGTGATGACGCCGGCGGTCAACGCCAGCGAGCGAAACGCGCGAGTCATATCGGGAATCCAGCCTCGTCGACGCGGAACCTTAGCTGATGCCCCTGCAAAGGTCAAGGCGTTCGCCGCACCGCGCAACTTTGCAATCGGAAAAATCGGGGCGTATAATCCGATCGCGGTTCGGGATACCTCGGGCCGGTCGCATGTCGCATTCGAAATGAATCACGAACGCGGAACGGATCACAGAGGCGGAGATAATGGGGATCGGCATGACTAGGAAAGTGACGCGCGGGATTTTGGTGGCTTCGATACTGGTCGGCATCGGCGTGGTGCTGGGCGTCACGCTCGCGTCCGACCTCGGGTGGCTGCGGTTGGGCGAGGCACAGAACCAGCCGAAGGCGACGGAGCGCGCCGCGATGCTGGGGACGGCGCCGAATTTCGTGGAGGTGTCGAAGGCGGTCACTCCCGCGGTCGTCAATATCTCCACCACCCGCGTGGTCAAGAGCGAGGAGGGGGGCGGGCCGGGGAATCCGTTTTTCGAGGATCCGTTCTTTCGGCGGTTCTTCGGCGACGAATTTTATCGGCAGTTTGAAACGCCGCGACAGCGCAAGGAACAGAGTCTGGGCTCCGGCGTGATCGTCGACGGCGGGTACATCGTCACCAACAACCACGTGATCGCCAAAGCCGATGAAATCAAGGTGGTGCTGTCGGACAAGCGCGAGTTCAAGGGGACCTTGGTGGGCACCGATCCCAAGACCGACCTGGCGGTGGTCAAGATCGCCGCTTCCAATCTGCCGACGATCCCGTGGGGCGATTCCACCACGATTCAAGTCGGTGAATACGTCCTGGCGGTCGGCAACCCGTTCGGGTTGAACCAGACCATTACGATGGGAATCGTCAGCGCGGTGGGGCGGGCCAACGTGGGGATCGCGGACTACGAAGACTTCATCCAAACCGACGCGGCGATCAATCCCGGGAACTCCGGTGGCGCATTGGTCAACGTCAAGGGTGAGCTGGTCGGCATCAACACCGCGATCTTCACCCGCAGCGGCGGCTACATGGGGATCGGGTTCGCGGTTCCCAGCCAGATGGTCAAGGCCGTCATCGACAGCCTGGTCAGTAAAGGCAAGGTCGTGCGCGGCTGGCTGGGCGTGACCATCCAGGAAGTGAGTCCCGAGCTCGCCAAGCAGTTCGGGCTCAAGACCGCGAAGGGCGCGCTGGTCAGCGACATTCTGGAGGGGAGCCCGGCGGACAAGGCCGGCATCACGCGCGGCGACGTGATCATTGAAATCGACCACAAGGCGGTGGAAAACGCGGTCCAGTTGCGCAACCAGGTGGCCGGACTTTCGGTCGGGGCCAAGGTGAACATCAAGGTGATTCGGGACAAGAAGGAAAAGGCGTTCGAGGTGACCATCGGCGAGCAGCCCAAGGACCTGGGGCGAAGCGGCGTGCCGTCCGAAGAAGAGGGCAGCGGGGCGCTGGCCGGCCTCAGCGTCCAGGACCTCACCCCCGAGTTGGCGCAGCGCTTCGGGTTGTCGGACGACGAAGAAGGCGTGCTGGTGACGCGGGTCGAGCCCGGCAGTCTTGCCGACGACGCCGGCGTGCAACGGGGGGATCTCGTGATCGAGATCAACCGGCAGCTCGTGCGCAACACCCGGGACTTCAATCGCGTCGCCGGCGAGATCGGGAAGGACGAGTCGATCCTGCTGTTGGTGAATCGCCAGGGCCAGACGCTGTATATTACGATTACGCCGTGACGGAGGCATTGAACGGTCCATCATGTGGAGCGCGCGCATCATCCTGGTAGTCGCCGCGGTCGCGCTGGGGGTGGCGATGGCGGCGGGTGAGGAAGACCGAGGGGCGCAGGGCCTTGCCCTGGGCGCGCTGATCGGGTTGGCCTTCGCGGTGATCCCGCTGGCGCTCGATCTGTTGGCCGACCACTGGCCGTGGCAGCGGGTGGCGGCGGCCGTGCTCGGCACCGTGGCGGGTCTCGCGGCGGGCGGCGGCGTGCTCTGGGCCACGAGTTACGTGCCCGTGGGTCCCGTGACCGGGATGTACTGGGCCGCGGCCGTGCTGCTCGCGCTCGGCTATCTCGGCTGGCGATTCGGCGGGACGTGGGCGTTCGGGCTCGCTCCGCAGACGACGAGTCGTGCCGGCGGCCCGGCCGGGACCGGCCCGCTCTCGGGGCGCAAGCTGCTCGACACCAGCGTGATCATCGACGGTCGCATCGCCGACCTGTGTGAAACCGGATTTCTCGACGGCACCTTTCTGATTCCGCAGTTCATTCTCCACGAGCTGCAGCACATCGCGGACTCGTCGGACTCGCTCAAACGCGCGCGAGGGCGGCGAGGCCTGGACATCCTGCACCGGATTCAGACCCTCCCCGAGGTGACGGTCACCATCATGGAGGACGATGTGCCGCAACTGAAAGAAGTGGACGCCAAACTGGTGGCGCTCGCCAAGAAGTTGGGCGCAAAGATCGTGACCAACGATCTCAACCTGAACAAGGTTGCGGCCCTGCAGGGCGTGAAGGTGCTCAACATCAACGAACTCAGCAACGCGCTGCGGCCGGTGGTGCTGCCCGGTGAAGCGATGCGGGTGTTCGTGCTGCGGGAAGGCAAGGAAGCGAATCAGGGCGTGGCGTATCTGGACGACGGCACCATGATCGTGGTGGACGACGGCAAGCGCTACATCGGCCGCAACATCGACGTGGTGGTGACCAGCGTTCTCCAGACCACCGCGGGTCGCATGATCTTTACCCGCGTGCGGGACGAGTCCGACCGCGGCGAAGGCGCAGCCCGCCAAGAACGGCCCGCCTCCGCGTGAGCGTCTGGGCGATCATTCCCGCTGCGGGCCGTGGGTCCAGGCTCGGCGCGCCTGCTCCCAAACAGTTTCTGCCGCTTTCCGGCCGGCCGATCCTGGCGAGAACATTGGCGGTGTTCGACGCCGTTTCCGCGATCGATGACGTGGTGGTCGTCGTCCCCCCGGGAGACGAAGCGCGGTGCCGCGCCACGGTGGTGGAGCCGTATGGATTCGCCAAGATCCGCGCCATCGTGCCGGGCGGGAGCGTGCGTCAAGAGTCGGTGACGCTGGGACTCGACGCGATCGCCCGCGACGCCTCGATCGTCCTGATCCACGACGCGGCCCGTCCGCTCGTGACCGGCGATCTGGTGCAGCGGGTCATCGCGGCCGCCGCAGCGTCCGGGGCCGCGGTCGCGGCGCTGCCGGTGGTGGATACCCTGAAACGGCGGGCGCCCCGCAACGGCGCGGTGACCACGGTGGATCGCGAAGGACTGTGGACCGCGCAGACGCCGCAAGCCTTTCGCGCCGAGCTGTTTCGCGAGGCCGTGAGACGGGCGAAGGTCGACGGATTCGTGGGCACCGACGACGCCGCCTTGGTGGAGCGGCTCGGGCTCCCGGTCGCGTTGGTGGAGGGCGAGCCGTTCAACTTCAAGATCACCCGCGCCGAAGACCTCTCGCTCGCGGAAGAGCTGCTCGCGACGTTTCGAACTCCGGCCGAACGCGAGCCCCGGGTCTCTCCGATGCCGTCCCCTCTGGCATGACGCGCGTGGGCATCGGGTACGACGTTCACCGGCTGGTGCCGGGCCGGCCGTTGGTGCTGGGCGGCGTCGTGATTCCGTATGACCGGGGTCTCGACGGGCACTCCGACGCCGACGCGCTCCTGCACGCGGTGGCCGACGCCGTGCTCGGCGCCGCGGCGTTGCCCGACCTGGGGAGCCACTTTCCGAGTTCGGATCCCACGTACCGGAACATGGCCAGCGTGCGCCTGCTGGAGGCGGTGGTCGACCGGGTGGACGGCCTGGGTCTTGTGGTCGGGAACGTGGACGCGGTCGTGATCGCGGAGGCCCCCATGCTCGCGCCCTTTGTTCCCGCGATGCGAGCCGTGATGGCCAAGGCGCTGCGCGTCCCGGAGGCTGCGGTCAGCGTGAAAGCCACCACCCACGAGCGACTGGGGAGTCTGGGCCGCGGCGAGGGCATTGCCGCGCAGGCGGTGTGCCTGCTCCGCGCCAAGGAGCGGCCGCGATGATGTGGCGGACGTTGCGGCGCGACTTTTCCGCGGTGTTCGAGCGCGACCCGGCCGCGACCGGCTCGCTCGAGGTGTTGCTGACGTACGCGGGACTCCACGCCATCGTGCTGCACCGCGTGTCCCATTGGCTCTGGCGCGCCGGAATCCCGGTGCTCCCGCGCCTGCTGTCGCAGATCGGCCGCTTTCTGACCGGGATCGAAATTCACCCCGCCGCGACGATCGGGCCGGGCTTCTTCATCGACCACGGAACCGGGGTCGTCATCGGCGAGACGACCGAGATCGGCGAAAGCGTCATCCTCTTTCAGGGCGTGACGCTCGGCGGCACCGGAAAAGAACGCGGCAAGCGCCACCCCACGCTCGGGAACCACGTGGTGGTGGGGGCGGGGGCAAAAGTGTTGGGGCCGATCGTGATCGGCGATCACGTGAAGATCGGCGCGAACTCGGTGGTGCTCCGATCCGTTCCACCACACTCCACCGTGGTCGGAATTCCGGGCAAGATCATCAAGGGCGACGTTGACGCGCCGGAGAACGCCCTCAACCACAGCCAACTACCTGATCCGGTGGCTGAGCGGTTGGAGCTGCTGGAGCAAGAAATCCGGGAATTGAAAAAACGCCTTCCTTAGCATCCCATTGTTTTAATTGATAAAAAATGCGTTAGCTTGCGCGAACGGCTTGTGCCTGCTAAAATTGTAGCCCTCTTGACAACTGATTGAATAAACGAAACCGGCCGCCGTCGGATCAGGAGGTTCGACCGGTTGGAGTCGGTTGGCGCAAGCCATGACGCGAGGGGGAATGGAGATGCAGGTGTCGACGATCAAGGAGCAAGCGACGGAACAGGGATCTGGTTCGTCGCCCAAAGACAATTTCGAGCAAGACGGTTTGGCGGAAGACGATCTGTCGCGGGATCTTGCCCGCGTGTCGGTAGAGGTCTCTGCCCCTGAGACCCCGGAACCGGAAGAACCCGAGACCGAAGAGGTCCAGGAAGCCACCGAGGACCTGATCTGGGTGTACTTCCGCACCATGGGGAAGAAGGAGCTCCTGACCAAGGAAGCTGAGACGAAACTGTTCCAGCGATTGGAGTGGGGGCTTCGGATGTTGGCCGACGTGATTCGGTCGGTGCGCCAAAAGGATCGCACGGCCCTGGATCGCCTCCAGCGGTTTTTTACGCCCGATGATCAGCTTCGCCTGACCGCGGTCACGGGGCGGCTGTCCGCGGCAGTGCCCGAGGAGCAGCGTCCCCTGGTCGCCCTGGTCCGAACATTGGTCGAGCTGGCGACCGGGAAGGACGTGAAAGACGGGGCCGGCCGCGAGCGATGGGAGCGGCGATTGCGGGCCGACGGCCTTGATCTCAAGACCGTGATCCGCTGGAACGGCCAGCTCTCCGAAGCCGAGCGCATCATCACCGAAGCGACCAGGGAGTTGGTCGAAGCCAACCTGAAATTGGTCATCAGCATTGCCAAGCGTTACATGGGCCGCGGTCTGGCGCTGCTGGATTTGATTCAGGAAGGCAACATGGGGTTGATGCGGGCGATCACCCGCTTCGAGTACACCAAAGGGTTCAAGTTCAGCACCTACGCCACGTGGTGGATTCGCCAGGGGATCACGCGCGCGCTGGCCGACCAGTCACGAACGATTCGGATTCCGGTCCACCTGACCGAGGCGTTCCACAAGATTCTGACGGCACATCAGGCGTTGAAGCAGGAGTTGTCTCGGACGCCGACGTCGAAAGAGATCGCGCGGCGAACCGGAATTCCGGCCAAGAAGGTCGACGAGATCCTGCGCGTCGTGCAGGAACCGCTCGGCTTGCAGGATCCGGTCGGGGGCGAGGAACTTCAGCTGCAGGATTTGATCCGCGACGAGGTCTCGCCGTCGCCGTACGATCGCCTGCTGACCACCGAGGTCTCGCAGCGGGTGGCGGATATCCTCGACACGTTGACGCCGAAAGAATCCCTGGTGATCAAAATGCGGTTCGGCATCGGGGGCGCGAAGGAGTCGACGCTCGAGGAGATCGGCTCGATCATGGGAATCACGCGGGAGCGGGTGCGCCAGATCGAAAGCCAGGCCCTCAGGAAGTTGCGGTACCCCGATCGTCTGAAAAAGCTCCAGACTCTCAGGGGATAACGTCGTTCGGATCCCAAAGGGGGGCGCACATCGTGCGCCCCCCTTTTTTATTCGTCGACCGCGTTGGGCGGACGGCGACCCTCCAACACCGCGAGAAGATTCTCGACCACCATCGACCCCATTCGCTCGCGCGTTTCCGTGGTCGCGGACCCCAGATGCGGGAGCAAGAGCACGCGCTCGCTCGACAGGAGGCGCGGGTGGACCTGCGGCTCCCGCTCATAGACGTCCAACGCGGCGCCCGCGATCCGGCCGGCTTCCAGGGCGTCGGCGAGCGCGACCTCATCGATCACTGATCCGCGGGACGTGTTCACCACGTACGCGGTCGGTTTCATCATCGCCAACTGGTCCGGCCCGAGCAGGTGGCGGGTCTGATCCGTGAGGGGCACGTGAAGGGAGACGACGTCGGCGGTGGCCAGCAGGTCGGGCAACGAGGCGGCTCGCCAGTCCGGATCCACGTCGGGCATGGGGCGGCGCGCGGTGAACACGACGCGCATCCCAAACCCGTTGGCGCGCGACGCCACCGCTCGTCCGATGCGGCCCATGCCCACGACGCCCAGCATGGCTCCGCGAAGGTCCATGCCCAATAACTGCGTCGGCGCCCACCCGGTCCATCGGCCCGCGCGCACCAGGCGTTCGCCTTCACCCACGCGCCGGGTAATCCCCAGGATCAGGGCCCACGTCAGATCCGCGGTGGCGTCGGTCAGGACGCCCGGCGTGTTGGTCACGACGATGCCGCGAGCCCGCGCGGCCGCCAAGTCGATGTTGTTGTACCCGGCCGCGTAGTTGGCGACGACCCGCAACGTCGGCGCCGCGTCCAGCACCTCGGCGTCGATCCGGTCGGTCAACATGGCCACGAGACCGTGGTGCCCCGCGATCATGCGGCGCAACTCCTCCCGGGTCAACTCGCGGTCATGGGGATTGCAGGTCAAAGCCGTGCGGGACGAGAGCAACGCCATCGCGCGCGGCGGGAGTCGCCGAGTCAGCAGGACCGGGGGCGGCTCCGACAACTCCGTGGTCAGATGGTCTGGCCTTGACCCGCGAGCCAGGACGCGACCTTGAGGCCCAGGTAGGCGAGCAGGTAAGCGACGAACCCGGCGATCGCGAAAAACGCGGCGCGACGTCCGTGCCAACCCCACGCGCGATGGCCGTACAGTAGCACGGCATAAATCGTCCAGGCGGCCAGCGACCAGAGCTCTTTCGAGCTCCACGCCCAAAACACGCCGTGCGCGATGCGCGAATAGATGGCGCCGCTCAGCATGCCGAGGGTCAGCAGCGGGAATCCCAACAGGATGGTGCGGTAGAGCATGGTATCGAGTTCGCCCACCGCGCCCAGCCGGAAGAACAAGGTGGTGAATCGCTTCTCCTTGAGATGTTTCTCCTGGATCAGGTACATCACGCCCAAGGTCGCGGCCAACGCGAATGCGGCGTGGCCGAGAAACACCAGGATGATGTGCAGATTCAGCCAGATGTTCCACTGCTCGCGGACCACCTCGCGGCTTCCGGGGTGAAAAATGGACGCGGCCGCGGCCGAGAAGAAGATGACCGGCACCACGAAGGCGCCGAGGCTGCTCACGCCGTAGCCCCACTCCATCAGAATAAACAGCAGCGCCAGCGCCCAGGCGAGCAGGGCGAAGCTTTCGCGCAAACCGATCGGCGGCATCCCGTCTTGGCGAAACCAGTCCAGCAGGAAGATCAGGCTGTTGAACGAAAACGCGACAATGGTCAGCGGCCTCGCCCACCGAATGGCGCGACCGTGGTGGTTGAGATCAAAAAGGTAGAGAAACGCGCTGGCAAAATACAGAGCGAGAGTGCTGGCGTGAAAGGCGGCGGTTGCGGCAACCGGCATCAGTCGGATGATGCCAGAAGCTCAAAAAGATTGTCAAACAAACCACATCGGACACTTTTTTGTTGCGGAACGTGGAGGATTTTGCATATGATTGGGCAATTTGCCGGACGGGCACCACGTGAGAAATTTCTAAGATCCCTCGCAAGCGAGGAAGGGAGGAGTGGGGTATGAGTCGTGTGAATTTTTTGTTCACGTCGGAGTCGGTGACGGAGGGTCATCCCGATAAGATTTCCGACCAGATCTCCGACGCGATCCTCGACGCGATCATCGCCGAGGATCCCAATTGCCGTGTGGCGTGCGAAACGTTGGTCACCACTGGTCTCGCGTTTGTCGCTGGTGAAATCACCACCGATGTGTACGTCGAGATTCCCGACATCGTCCGCGAAACCATCAAAGACATCGGGTATACCCGAGCGAAGTACGGGTTCGACTATGAGACCTGTTCCGTCATCACGTCGATCCACTCGCAGTCTCCGGACATCGCAATGGGGGTAGACACCGGGGGCGCGGGCGACCAGGGGCTCATGTTCGGATACGCGACGAACGAAACGCCGGAGCTGATGCCCACGCCCATCATCTTGGCCCACAAGCTGACGCGTCGCCTCAGTGAAGCGCGCCGCAAAGACATTCTGCCGTACTTGCGTCCGGACGGAAAATCCCAGGTCACCGTCGAGTACAAGGACGGCAAGCCACTGCGGGTCGAAACCGTCGTCGTCTCTGCGCAACACAGCCCGGACATCACGTTGAAGGAGATCCGTGAGGACATCATCGAGAAGGTGATCAAACCCGTGATCCCCAAAGAGATGCTCGATGAGGAGCGGATCACGTATCACGTCAATCCCACCGGCCGATTCGTGGTCGGCGGACCGCAGGGCGACACCGGCGTCACCGGCCGCAAAATCATCGTCGATACCTATGGTGGCGTGGGCAGCCACGGCGGCGGAGCGTTCTCGGGGAAGGACCCGAGCAAAGTGGATCGCTCGGCATCGTACATGGCCCGCTACATCGCGAAGAATTTGGTCGCCGCCGGGGTTGCGGACCGCTGCGAGGTTCAACTCGCGTACGCGATCGGGGTCGCGGATCCGGTGTCGGTGTTGGTGGACACGTTCAACACCGGTAAAATTTCGCCACAGAAAATCGGTAAATTGGTCCGCGATCATTTCCCCATGACGCCGCGCGGGATCATCGATCACTTGAAGCTGCGCCGGCCCATCTATAGGAAGACCGCGGCATACGGTCATTTCGGCCGGTCGGAGCCCGAGTTTACGTGGGAACGGACCGATCTGGCGGAAAAACTAAAGAAGGACGCAGGACTGTAAAATCAGCTCACGGCTCACAGGCCACAACGAAGGAGTTCTTTCGACAATGGACTACGATATTAAAGATATTGACCTGGCCGAGAAAGGCCGGCTGCGCATTGAATGGGCTGAGCAAAACATGCCGGTGCTCCGGTTGATCCGCAAGCGCTTCAAGAAGGAGCGACCGCTGGCCGGCATGCGCGTATCCGCGTGTCTGCACGTGACCACCGAGACCGCCACGCTGGTGGAAACGCTCAAAGCCGGCGGCGCCGACGTGGCACTCTGCGCGTCCAACCCCTTGTCCACCCAGGACGACGTAGCGGCTTCACTGGTGAAGCACTCCGGGGTACCGGTCTTTGCGATCAAGGGCGAGGACAACAAGACGTACTACAAACACCTGCAATCCGCGCTGGCGCACCGCCCGGTCGTCACCATGGATGACGGCGCTGACCTGGTCTCCCAGCTCCACGGAGACTGGAGCCACATGGCCAAGGACGTGGTCGGCGGGACCGAAGAGACCACAACCGGCGTGATCAGGCTTCGGAGCATGGCGAAAGACGGCGTGCTGAAGTTTCCGGTGATCTCGGTGAACGACGCCAACACCAAACACTTCTTCGACAACCGCTATGGAACGGGACAGAGCACCATCGACGGGATTCTGCGGGCCACCAATCGGCTGCTCGCGGGGTCGGTGTTCGTGGTGGCGGGTTATGGGTGGTGCGGCCGAGGGCTGGCCATGCGCGCGCACGGGCACGGAGCCAACGTGATCGTCACCGAGGTCGACCCGCTCAAGGCGATCGAAGCCGTGATGGACGGCTATCGCGTGATGCCGATGGACGAGGCCGCGAAACTGGGCGACTTCTTCTGTACCGTGACGGGCAACGTCAAGGTCATTGCGAAAGAACATTTCAAGGTCATGAAGGACGGCGCGATCATTTCCAACTCCGGCCACTTCAACGTGGAGATCGATATCCCGGCGCTGGAACGACTTTCCAAGCGAAAACGCACGATCCGAGACTTTGTCGAGGAGTACACGATGGCGGATGGTCGCCGGATCAACCTGCTCGGTGAAGGGCGGTTGATCAATCTGGCCTCGGCTGAAGGTCATCCGTCCAGCGTGATGGATATGAGTTTCGCCAACCAAGCGCTGTCGGCCGAGTACATGGTCAAAAATGCCAAGAAACTCAAGAAGGACGTCTACCCCGTGCCCACGGAAATTGATCAGCAGATCGCCCGTCTGAAACTCGACGGCATGGGCATCGCGATCGACACGCTCACCAAGGAGCAGCAGAAATACTTGGCCTCGTGGGAAATGGGGACGTAAGCGCCCGTACACGTCAGATGAAAACGGATGTGTTCTCCAAGGGGCGACGTGAGGGTCGCCCCGTTTTTTGTGTCGTGAGCGCGATGCGGTCGAGCCGTCATCCGGAGGGTCCCATAACCGGGATAGGAGGTGATTCCTCGTGCCCGTGACGTTCCATCTCGCGAAGGCTCTGCACCGGTTCACGGAGGGGCAGAGCCGCGTGACCATTGATGCCTCCCCGAAGACGGTAGCCGACGCATTGTCGCTGCTGTGGACACACTACCCGGGCATGCGGGATCACGTGTTGACCAAGGCCGGCGAGGTGCTGCCGGACGTCAATATTCTCGTTTGGAATGAGAGTATCCGTTTCCGCGGCGGCATGACTACGCCGTTGCCTGAAGAGAGCGACGTGTTCATTGTCTCGCCCCAGGCCTCGGAAGCGGCTCGACCACGCAGCGTCTAAGGGCGATCGCTTCGCAGGGTATGATGGGTGCGGATTCGCCCGGCATCCTCCGCAAGGGCGGTCCTTTCTTGCTGGCATGTGATACCGATTCTGGACTTGGCCACCCCCCAGTCTTTGTGCTTTATGCTTGACCTCGCACTCGCGAACCACGCTAAGTTCTAGCTGAGTCTTGACAAGGCGCCTATGTGAGTCCGCATAGCCGTCTTGTTTGAATTGATATGGGGCGCGCATCGACTGGTCTTGCCAAGTTCACCCCTCCGGACGCCACCGGCCTTGTGGCGCGTCCGCGTCTCTTTCGCTTGGTGGATCGCGCCTCCCGGCGCGCTGCCGTGTGGGTGACGGGACCACCCGGGTCGGGTAAGACCAGCTTGGTCGCAAGCTACCTGCGTAGCCGACGGGTGCCGGCGATTTGGTACCGGATGGATGAGGGCGACTCGGATCCATCGTCGTTTGGTCGCGCCTTGGCCCTGGCTGCGCGTCGGCTCCATCCCGGTCCCTGGACCCCGCTTCCGCCCCCGAGCCCCGCCTCGCGCGCGCGCGTGGGCGCCTCGCCACGCGGTTTCTTTCGCGAGCTGTATGCCCGCCTCAGACGACCCGCAGTGTTGGTCCTGGACGACTACCAGGCCGCGGGGGAGGGGGCCGACCTGAATCGGGTTATCTTAGCGGGGCTGTCGGAAATTCCGAACAGGCTGACTGTGATCGTGATCAGCCGCCACGCTCCGCTGCCGATCTTCGCGCGATTACTGGCGTCGCGGCAGCTCGCCATCCTGGAGTGGGACGACCTACGGCTGTCGCGGGCGGAGGCCACCGCGATCGCGCGCGCACACGGTGGATCGCGGCTCCCGCGGGCGGCCCTGTCGCAGCTGGTGGCGCGAGCGTCTGGCTGGGCGGCAGGCGTAACTCTCCTGCGCGACGATTGGTTGACCGCGGCCGCGGCAAACCCCTCCCCACAGGCCGATCCACGGGCCGTGCGCGACTATTTCGACGCCGAGGTGTTTGCCCACATCGAGCAGCGCGCCCGGACGCTGCTGCTTACGACCGCGTACCTTGAGACCGTGACGCCTGAGGCGGCCGTGCGCCTCTCCGGAATGCGCGATGCAGGGGCGATCCTATCGGAGCTGGCCCAGCGCCGCCTGTTCGTCGAGGAACACACGGGCGCGCCCAATGCTGCATACCGGTATCACCCCATGTTTCGTGACCTCCTCATCGACCGCGCCGAGCAGGCGCTCCGCCCGCCGGCCTTACGCCGCGTTCAGCGAGCCGCGGCGCAGGAGCTACTCGCGGCAGGGGCGGTGGCTGACGCCGCGGCTCTGTTTGGGCAAACCGGGGATGCGCCCTCCCTCGCCGAGCTGATCCGCCAACAGGCTGGGCACCTGGTGCGTGAGGGGCACGAGCAGACCGTCCGCGCGTGGCTGTCGCGCCTGCCTCCGCGCCTTCTGCGTACAGACCCCTGGCTCGGGTACTGGTCAGGCGTGTGCCGTCTCTCAGTGGACCCCACCGACAGTCTGGCCCACTTTGAGCGAGCGGCCGAGGGCTTTGCGGCGGGAGGGGATCGGGACGGCCAGTGGGCCAGCGCGATCGGCGCATTGCGCGCGATCCTGATCGAGTCGCACGCATTTCGCCGTATGGACCCCTGGATCAAGGTGGTGGATCGTCTGTCTCAAGAACTCGACGCCGTCCCTCCCACCCAGTTCGCGGACCAGGCCATTCCTGCGATCCTCTTTGCCCTGACGCTCCGCCGGCCGGATCATCCCGACATCGAACAATGGGTCGCGCGCGCACACGGGGTGCTTGACGAGTCCACGCACCCCACGGCGCGGCTGGAGAGCGGCTACGCGCTCGTGACGTGGTACAACTGGCGGGGCGAGCCGGCGCAGGCCCGCACCGTGGTCGGTTCCCTGCGATGGCGATTCAGCGTGGTGAGGAACGGATCGCCGATGCATTTTCAGAAAAAATCGCCGCACAAGCCGCTCAGGATGCTCAAGGCGATCATCGCCCTCGGTGGGCGTCACATCGCGGAGGACCAGATCACCGACGCACTCTGGCCCGAGGCTGACGGCGATCGCGCGCACAAGGCTTTTTCCGTGACCCTAACCCGACTGCGCCGCCTCTTGGGCATTGACCACGCCATGGTCGTCTCCCACGGGCGCGTGAGCCTTGATCCCGCGCGCTGCTGGGTGGACACCTGGGCGTTTGAGCGGCTCGTCTCAGGCGCGGGCCAACCAGCCAAGACCGACTCGGCCGGACGCGGCAAAGACGCCTCCGACGCCGGGCGTGTCGCGCGGCTGGAGCGAGCGGCCACGCTGTATCAGGGACCGTTCCTTCCCGATGAGGGTGATGGACCCTGGCTCACCGCCACGCGAGCGCGGGAGAAGGCCGGGTATCTGCGCTGCCTTCGCGCCTTGGGGCAGCACTGGATCGAACGAGGCGAGTGGGCAACGGCTGCCGGGTGGTACGAGAAGGGGTTGGAGGCGGACGAGCTCGCCGAGGAATGGTATCAGCACCTGGTCGCCTGCTACGTTCACCTGGGCCGCCACGCCGAGGCCCGCTCGGTCTACCAGCGCTGCGAGCGGCTCCTGGCCGCCCACCTCGGCATCCAACCCTCTGAAACGACCAAGGCCCTCATCCCCAAGGGCTAGGCTGGTCCATACTGCGCCTGGATCCAGCGTGGGCCAATCTGTAGTCGATCTGTGGCGGAGGCTGTGAGAAAATCTTGCACATAGGCTGGATGGACTGTTGGTATTCGCTCACGGCAAGTCTAAGGGGTCGGTCATGAAGATGAGAGTCATGTCAGGGATCGCGGCTGCTGTCGGTTTACTCGTGATGGTCCTGGGCGCTTGCAGCAGCGACAGGGACAACGGAGCCCCGCTTCCGCCGGGATCTGCCGTCATCGGCGCGAGCGGCGGGACCGTAACCTCCGCGGACGGTAAGCTCACCCTGACCATCCCGGCCGGGGCGTTGGGGAATGCCGAGACGATCACAATCGAGTCAATCGATCCGAGCGGCTTGCCGACATCCCTCGACGGGGCCAAGCCGAGTTTCGCCTTTGAGATGAAACCTGACGGACTTCAGTTCAGTCAACCGGTGGACCTTGCGATGACGTTGGAGAACTTTTCCGGCCAGTTCGGTAAGAGCCTGGACGGGGGAGTGGTCGTGCTGCTCACTTCTTCAGGGAACACCATCGAGCCGGTGGACCAGCAAGGACTGGACATTGACCTGTCCACCGGGACCGCCACGGTGACGGGGAAGATCTCCCATTTTTCCACCCTTCAGGGGATCATCGCCCCCGGAGTCACGGCGAAGATCGAGATTGAAAAAAACATCATTCCAGTAGGCGAGAATTTCAATGTCACGGTGACGGTCGAGAAGTCGGCGGAATCAACGGTGATGTCAGATCGAGTGCGATATGGAGATTTTAGCAGTGGGCCCATTGGGACGTTCTGGGATAACCTGGAAGGTACGTTGGGGAGTCTTCGGCACGACGGAGCGTTCACTGTTCAGAGAGCCATCGATTATTGGTGTAATACGGCCGGATTAGCGAGGTACAAGGCCGATGTCATCCTGGAAAGCTTGGACATAGCCTTTCTACCCGTTGAGGACACCTTCACCGTTCAGTACCGTATCCACGGAGAGACCAACATTATCTGCCTGGCGAGCGGAGCAGAGGATGGGCTGACCGAAACCGGTCCTGGCCCTGTGGGGCTATTCTCCGTGGTCCCGGTTGAAAGCACCCATTTGGTGGGAGAGACCTTCGAGATCAAGCTAACCGAGGATCTGGTGGACTCGATTTCGAGTCCGAGGTTTGAGATTCGCATCACGGACATCAACCGTAATATCCTATCTTCACCCACGCTCTCCGGTTCCACGGGAGCCGCCGATGTGAGTTTGGATCACATCGAAAACAAGTTTGGCCCGTATGGTCGCCTCGAAGTGATGGCGCCTTCCCTGGAGCAAGACAACACCCAGACCCTTCAATATACCTGTCAAAAAGCGGGGGATACCGCCCTGGAGGTGACCCTGTTGATGTATAGGCCGGATAATGAAGTTCTGGGTGTGCGGCACCTGGTGGCCCTTGTCCACTGCCGGACTCCTTCAGACTCCGGGACCGGAGGGGGCGATACCGGTGGTGGGGGCGGCACGGGTGGTGGAGGTGATACCGGTGGCGGGGGTGACACGGGTGGTGGAGGCGGTACGGGTGGTGGAGGCGATACAGGCGGTGGAGGTGGTACGGGGGGTGGAGGCGGTACCGGGGGAAACACGGCGAACCTGTCGGATGCCACAGGAAGCATCACCAATGTTCAGGCCGCCCCTTCCCTATGCACGGTCACTCCAGACCCAGCGGGGACCGAGGTCACGGTGAACTGTCCTGATCAGGCACAAGGTGTTCATTTGGCGGCATACATCAACCTGCAATCACATGCCCCCAGGCTTCTTGTTTTTCAGGTCACTGTCGCTGCAATTGCATATGCTGCCCTCCTAGATTGCACGGTCACTGCCTGTACCGGTATCGAAACGAACTTTGCTGGCGATGTGCTCAGGGCTATCTTGGTTCGTAACGTTCTGCTCCAATTTTTCAATACAACAAACGGCCAGGCGGCCGGCTCGGCCACCCTGAACGCCGATCTTTCAGTCTTTGCTGCTGATCCCTCGATGGACCCGCCTCCAGGAGCCGTGGCCTGGAAGGTGGTGAACCCTGAGATCAGCCCCGTGCATGAAGACGGGCCTTTTCTACTGACTGAGCGCCATCCTGTTAATGACTTACCTGTGGGTGCGCACTGGGCGCCACCTGATCTCTGCGCGTTTGATCACCTGCACGGCCCGTTCGAGGGTCATGAAGATCCCGCGCCTGGTCCCCCCACGACGGAATCGGCGTGCGGACATGGCGTGCTGGTGTGGCTGTTCTGATTCCTCACAATCCTCGCGTAGGATGGTCTCGCCACGGCCGCTGTGGTCGGATCGGTCGTGGTGGGGGCGAAGGCGTGGTGCTGTCCTGCAACGGCTCCAGCGCGTTGCCGTGATTCCCGGGAGCTTCTAACCGGGGAGCGGCTCAGGGCGCATCGGATTCCTTCGGCACCGGCAGCCCCTCTCGGGCCATGATCTTCAACGCGTTGGTGGTGGGGCAGGGGCCGGGGCGGAGGCGGTAGTCGAAGGAGAGGCCGCGCTCGTCCACGGTTTCGCGGAAGTGGTGGGTGGAGATGCGGTGACTTTCTCCCTCCAGCTTGACCAGCTCCAGATCGTGCGTACTCACCAGGCCGATGGCGTTGGCCGCGGCAAGTGCGCGCACGTAGTGGCGGCTGCCGATCAGGCGCTCGCGGTTGTTCGTGCCGCGAAAGATCTCATCGATCAAGAAGAACACGGGCGGGCCGTTCGTGTTGCGCGCCGCGTCGAGCAGGTACTTGAGGCGTTTGACCTCCGCGTAAAAATACGACAGACCGGCGTCGAGCGAGTCATCCACGCGAATACAGCAGACCAGGCGCATCCAAGGCGATGTCCAGCTCGCGGCGCACACCGGTGCGCCGGCTTCAGCCAGGCACAGGTTGACGCCAAGTGTTCGCAAGAACGTACTCTTTCCTGACATGTTGGAGCCGGTGACGATCGACAGCGCGCCCAGGCCCTTGAGCGTGAAGTCGTTCCTCACGCGGGTTTCGGGCGGCAGGAGGGGGTGGCCGACCGACGTGGCGACCAGGGCGACCTCGGCCGACGGGTCGGTGGGAAGTTTGAGATCCGGGTACGCGAAGTCCGGGTGGGTTGCGGCGTAGTGTCCGAGTGCGGACGCGGCTTCGATTCGGCCGAGCCGCTCGATCCAGATCGGCAGGTGGTCCGCAATCTCCGCGTGAAGCTTGCGATACCGTTCCGCGAAAAAGAGATCCCACGGAAGAATCAGGTTGACCGACAGGTGCGCGAGCGGATTGGCCCGCAGGTTCAGCGCACCGACGAGGCCGGCCAGTCGACGCGTGGCGGCTGACGGGCGATCGGTCGTGGATGTGAACGGTTCGAGAACCTGCCGGAGCGCGGGCTGCGTCCGGTACGAGCGACGTTCCAGCACCGCAAAGACTCGGGAGTACGGCGCAAGGTCGGCTTCCAGCTCCACGGCCTGCGAAAAGGCGGTCGCGATCTGGGGAGCGACGAACCAGAAGATCGCGCCATAGGCAATGAGCGACAGCACCCAGTACCCTGGCGCGCCTGCTGCGAGCGAGGCGGTCAACAGCGTAGCGGTGAGCGCGGCCAGCACGAGTGAGAGCGCCAAGATGAATCCGAGCTTCGGAGGCCGGCCTTGGCTCACGGCCGCGACGACCCGCCCGCCATCCAGAGGAGCGGGGGAGATTTGCTTGGCCTGGAGAATCAATCGGTCTCGAAACAGGGGCAGTCGCTCCATTTCCCTGACGAGCGCACGCCGTTCGTGGAAGTGTTCGGGATCAGGTTGCAGGATCCAACGACGAAGTTCTGCTCGGCCGGTGCTGGAAATGGTCGTGTCCAGCCAACGCAACAGCGAGTGAGCGCCCGTGATGTCCAGATCCGTGGCGTAGGGATGGTCGTCGGGTGCAGGATGGTCTGCGGGAGGAACCGTGGACCAATCCAGCCGTACGCGCGCCAGGTGAGCGCGCTTGAGCGCGATCCACGCGTCCAATCGGCGGATCTTGCTCTTGAGCCGCCCATGGGAACGGGCCACGAGCAGAAACACCGCCCCGAACACGATCAATGGGATCCACCCGCCTCGGGCGCGGTCGGCAAACGCGGAAATGGTGACGGCAACCGCGCCTGTGACGAAGATGGCGACCCGCCAGCGCGTAAACAACGCACTCGCGCGCGCGGCCCGGTGCCTTCTGGTCTCGAGTTGTGCGACCAACCGCTCAAACGTGCGCGCGACGAGGGCGTTACGAGAAAGCCCGATTCTGGTCATGCTCGTCCAACGGTTGTTCGAAGGTAGTCGGTAATGCTGGGGGAGGTCAGGGTCAGCCCCAAGCGGGTCTTGGCTTTGGTGTTGGAGATCACGCGGTCGTGCGCCACGTTCGGCGCCGGGCCGCGGTCCGGGATCGGCAGTCCGTACATCGTAGACACGAATTGGTAGAAATCGACCCGTCGGATCTGGGAGTCGTCCACGAGATTGAAGACCTCGGCGGTCAGGTTGCGTCGGATTGCGAGATCGATGGCGTCGCACACGTCGTGGATGTGGATGAAGTGCACGAACTGGCGGGTGAGCATCGTGGACGTGATGAGGCCCTCAGCCAAGCGTGACCGGAACTTGTCGCGGCCTTCCCCGTACAGGCCTCCGCAGCGGAAGATCACATAGGGCAGTCCGCTGTCGATCAGCGCGTGTTCGGTCTGCAGCAGGATCTCCTGGCGCTCGGATTCGATGACGGGGTGGTAACTTTCGTCAATCGGTTCATCCACGGACTCGGGGTACACGCCCGTGGAACTGATGAGGATGATCGAGCGGGGCGTGATCCGACGCTCGGTCAGTTGCGACGTGACCGACACCATGTTGTCCAGATAGGTCGCGCGGTAGGCGGCGAGGTCCGACGACGGGGCCGCCGCGGGACAAAAGATCAAGTGGTCGGCCCAGGCCATGTGCTCGACCAGTCGCGGGTCGTCGAGCGACATCGCGTACACCCCGCAGGGGGGTGAATCGATGTGCGTGCGCCGGACGCCACGCATCTCGTAGTGGTTCCCGTGCCGGCGCGCCAGGGCCTCGCCGAGTCTGCCGAACCCGAGGATGAGGACCCGAATCAAGGGCGTGGTCATGTGATGCAGCCTACCATAAGAGAGCGGGAGCTCAAAGCGTCTAGAATTTCGCGGTGAATCCGGCGTAGATCGACCGTCCCGCCGTGCCAAAACCCGTGACTTCTTCATAGTCGCGGTCGAACAGATTGTCCACTCGCACGAAAAGCGTCGGGCCGGACGCGTACTCGCGCGAGGCGGCCAGGCTCACGAGAGAGTATCCCGGAGTGGTCACCCCGCCGACATCGAGCCGGTCGCCCACGTAGCGGTAGTCCGCCCTGAGCTGGGTCCCGTGTTCGGGCTTGAAGATCAGCGCGAGATTGGCTTTGTTGCGCGGACGCCGGAGGAGCTGGTCGTTGGTCGAACTGTCGTGCGTGCTCGTGTAGGTGTAGTTGGCTTGGATCGCGGCCTTGGGGTCGGGGATCAGCTCGGTGGAGACCTCGACCCCCGTGACCTCCGCGCTGTCGATGTTGGCCAGGACGAACGCCTGATTGAAGGCGATGAGATCCCGGTACTTGGTATGGAAGTAGGTTGTCTCGAGGTTGAGGGTCTTCGGGATCAGGTCGTGGAACAGGCCCACTTCGTAGCCGCGCGATGTTTCGGGTTCAAGATCCGGATTCGAGCTCGGCGGGAACGGAGGGAAGGGCGGAAAGAAGAGATCGTCGAGACCTGGCGCCCGAAATCCGGTGGCAAAGTTCCCGAAGAGGCGTGAGCGCCACCCTGCGAGCGCCAAGCTGGAACCGACCTTGTAGGTGTTGTGCCGGCCGTAGCGATTGTTGCCGTCGGACCGCACCCCGGCGGTGAAGAACAACGGGTCCAGGGCCGCCAGTTGGTCCTGAACGTACACCGCGTTGGTCACGATGCGTTCGTCGTAGGATCCGAACCCGGCCGTGTATTTCCCACTGTCGCTCTGGTATTCGTATCCGACCGTCAGGAGATTATCCGGGCCCACGTCGAGCGTGTGTTGCCAGTCCACTTGGCGCGACTGGGCGTCGGTGTCGGAATCCCCGGCGTCGGTGTCTTGATTGGTGCGGTGGTTGCGCGCCCATCCGATCGTCAGACGATGATCCCACCAGGGGGCGAACAACCCTGAATAGGTCAGACCGGTGACCGCGGCTTTGTCGCGCGATTTGGCGGCGCTGTCCGCCAGCGGAAACGCGTCGTCGTAATCCGTGGTGGCATCGTTCAACCTGAGGTTTACGTCGAGGCGTCCGCCGACTCCCACGCCGCGACCCAGCCGCGCCACGAAGGTGGTGTTCTTATAGCCGTCAGGTTCGGTGTTGCCCAAATCCTGGTCGGCTTTCGAGAACCCGCTGGAAGCCTCGTACGACAGCGACAACGTCCGATCCCAGACCGGGCCCTTGCCGGAGGTGTTGAGCGCGCCGCCCCACGTGCTGTAGGACCCACCTTCGACGGACAGCGAATTGTCACCACCCGTCCGGCCGGGCTTTGTCACGATGCTGATCACGCCGGCCACGGCTTCGGAGCCGTAGAGAGGACTTTGCGACCCGCGGAGAACCTCGATGCGTTCGATGCCATCGACGGTCAGGTTCGCGGCATTGAACGCTCCCGTCGTGGGGTTGTTGACTTTCACGCCGTCGATCAGGACCAACACGTGGTTCGACTCGCCTCCGCGGAGGAACAGCGACGTAATCCCGCCGGGGCCGCCGGACTGCACCACGTCCAGCGCCTCGACGTGCCGGAGCACTTCGAGCACGGTGTGGACCCGCAGGCTCTTGATCTCGGCTTCGTTGATCACGGTCACCGCCCCGGTCATCTGTTCGAGGGGTGTCCCGGTCTTCGTGCCTTGAACCACGATATCCGGAGGGGGTGCCGGCTTCTCTTGGCCGGATGCGTGGCGTAACGGACCGACTACCAGCAATGCGAACAGACAGACGGCGAACAAGAACGGATTCATGGGTGGGCTCCTTCCGTGGATATCGGTGAAGCGATGGAATCAAGTTTGTATTCGATGCGCACCGGGAACCGCAGCGGGGTCCGTTCCGGCGGCGCAGGCAGCGACCCGATCCGATGGACCATGTCCAGAGTCGCCTGGTCGAGTGCGTGATACGACGATGAAACAAGGACTCGCGGATCCGAAACCTCTCCGTCCGCGCCGATGAGAAACCCGATTTCGACCGTGCCTTCCAGACCTCGTCGCTGTGCGGACAAGGGGTAGCGTTTCGCGCGCTCCAGGATGGCCAGCACCAGGGGGCGGTATTGCGCGCGAGCGACTGCCTGTGCCGCGGGCGCATCGGGATGAAACACGGGCGGGGAGGGCGCATCGCTCGGCACCGTGCTCGTGCCAGCGTCCGGTGGCGGCTCGAGTGGCGTCTGAACCTGCGATGGGGGTTCCTCGGGGGACGCCGGTTGGTTCAGCTGCGCCGGATCCGGCTCGGGAATCGCCGCAGGGCGGGGGTCCGGTGGGACCGCATCAACGCGCGCCTCTTCCGGGGCGATCGGAGGTTGTGCGGGTGGGCTCACCGTCTGCACAGTGGAGTCACCGTTCCGCAGGTCGACCAAAGTAACCGACATGACCAAAGCGGGAGGCGCGGGTGATGTGGATTGCCACGTCGTCCGTAACGACATCCACACGCTGCCAATCAGGATGGCATGAACGGCGATCGACAGTCCCAGCCAACGCGGCCACGCCGTGGGACTCACGATGTGCTCCAGTCCACGGTCACTCGCGGTTGCCCGGTTCGCGGGTGTGAATCAACCAACGCGCCGCAGCCGAAGGTCTCGCGGATGATGGACTCGGTGAGCACGCGGTTCGGAGGTCCCATCGCGCGGACGCGCCCATCCACCAGGGCGACGATGCGATCGGAGGCCGCCACCGCGCTGAGATCGTGCGAGACCGTGACCGTGGTCAACCCGGCGGGCCCGGTGAGCCGCGCCAGGAGCGCGTGGAGTGCGACCTGATACCGGAGATCGAGGTTCGCGCCCGGCTCGTCGAGCAGGAGGACCGAGGGTTTCTGCGCCAGGGCGCGTGCGATGACCGCTCGCTGACGTTCTCCGCCCGACACCTCCAGAATCGACCGCGAGGCCAACGGCGCGAGCTCCATGAGATCGATCGCCTCATTGATCGCGGCCTCGTCCTCCCCGGACTCGAACCCCCACGGCGACAAATACGGCGACCGGCCCATTCCCACGATGTCGCGCACCGAGAATTCGAACGGGATCGTGGTGTCCTGGGGCACGTACGCGATCTGTCGCGCGCGGGTGCGGGGAGTCATGCGCGAGAGCGGCGTCCCGTGGAGCGTCGCAGATCCCACCGTGGGTTCGACCAGGCCGGCCAAGACGCGCAAGAGGGTGCTTTTGCCCGAGCCGTTGGGCCCGACCACGGCCACGGTTTCTCCGCGATGGATGGTGAGGCTGACGGCGTCCAGCACGGCGGCGGCGCCGTATCGCACCGTCGCGTGATCGATCACGAAGAGCGGCGCCGACCCTCCGGCCCTCATCCGGCCACCACCTTGCGCCGTTGCGCGAGGAGCCAGAGGAAGAACGGTCCGCCGCAGATCGCGGTGATCACGCCGACCGGCAACTCGGTGGGCGCGAGCGCGACCCGCGCCACGGTGTCCGCGATGATCAGAAACATCGCTCCGCCCAGCACCGACGCGGGCAGCAGCAGGCGGTAATCCGTGCCGATGAGTCGGCGGAGGATATGGGGCGTGAGAATGCCGACAAAGCCGATCATGCCGCTGAGCGACACCACCAGCCCGATCATCATGGCCGCGACAATGAGGCTCGAGCGGATCACGCGTTCGGCGTGGACACCCAACGACTGCGCGGTCTCGGCCCCCAGCGTCATGATGGTCAGGGGCCGGCCCTGGAGGCAGAGCCAGGTCATGCCCGTGCCCAGCACGGGACCGATGAGCCACAGGACCCGAGACTCGACCGATCCCAGATTGCCCATGAGCCAGACCACGCGCCCGAAGATCCTGGCGGGATCCACGTAGCTGGTCAGGAACATGATCACCGCGGACAAGGTGCCGTTGAGGACCACGCCGGCCAACACCAGGGTCTCGGGTCGGATGCGACCGCTGACCATGGAGAGGCGATAAAGCGCCACCAAGGTGGTCATGCCGCCCGCAAACGCCAACAGCCACGTGGCGGTCGCGCCCGCGAGCGCGTGCTGGATCGGCCACAGCCCCGCCACGATCACGCCCAACGCGGCTCCGCTGGACACGCCGATCAGATGAGGCTCGGCCAAGGGGTTCCGCAGGATGGATTGGAGCACCGCGCCGGTGAGACCCAGGGTGGCACCCACCAGACCGGCCAGGACGATGCGCGGACCGCGAATCTGGAGCACGATGGTTTCGCTCATGTCGGTGGGTGAAACCGGCGCGTACCACCCGGCGACGATGGCCAGCAGGCGGCTGATCGGCACCGGCTCGCTCCCCAGCGAGAGCGCGGCAATGCCCGTCACGCCGAGCAGGGTCGTCAATACCGCGAGCGTGAGTGCGGCGCGTTGTCGGGTGAGCGTGGTCACGGGCCAGCCGCAGAATCTTCATGTACGACATTAAGTTTCGAAGCCAAGAACTCGATGGCATCGATGATTCGTGGCCCTGGTCGGTTGACCAAATCGCGAGGCACCGCGTAGAGGCGGCCGGTCTTCACCGCCGTGATCCGATCCCATCGCCGCCAGGCTGCGATCCGTTCCTCCGGCACGTGTTCGGACTCGCCGGCGAAAAAGATCACCTCGGGATCGAACCGCAAAATGGGTTCCAGCCCCACGCGCGGGTAAGATTCGGTGGGACCGGTCTCGAACGGTCGGCCCCCGGCTTTGATCAACACGTCGTACAGGAAGCTCTTCGGCCCGATGGTCAAGTAGGGGTTCTCGTCGATCAGATAGAGCACCCGTACCGGTGGGGAGGATGAACGCCGCGCCGCGACCGCGGCCAGACGCGCGCGGAGCCCGTCAACCGCCGCGGTTGCGGCTGCGCGGCGCCCGGTGATCTCGCCGAACATGGTGATCCGGGTCAAGACCGCTTCGACCGAGTCCGCCTCCACACCCAGGAACGGGATGCCGAGATGCTCCATTCGGCGTGCGGTGTCGCGCATGCCGAGTCCGCCGGTGCTTACCACCAGATCGGGCCTGAGCGCAGCAATGGCCTCGATATTGGGGTTGACGCCCCCGACCTTGGGTTTGGACAGGGCGGCCGCGGGGTAGTTGCAGAAATCCGAGACGCCCACGATGGCCTCGTCCAGCCCGAGCAGGAAGAGGATTTCGGTGACGGCGGGCGAGAGCGACACGATCCGCTGCGGAGGGGCGTCGAAGCGCAGCGTGCGGCCGAGATCGTCGCGGACGGAGAGAGGCTCCGCTGATGCAACGGACGCAAGCGCGAGTGGTGCGAGGAGAAAGAGGGGAGACCGCCTAGGTCGGGAAGAAACGCGAAGCATGCGCAATCCTCGGCACCATGCCTTCGAGGATTGCACCCAGCTTCTTCATCCCGAAGTGCGGCTCAGGCCTTCGTGCGAGGCGCGACCGCGATCAGCTCCAGGCAGGTCTTCTGACTCCCGGATCATCCTACCCCCACCCTTCCCGGCTGATTCACTCGGCCAGTGGGCACTGCTTGGGGGATCGTCCCCGGTTACAGCGGCGGGACCGCCCCGGATTTTCACCGGGTTCCCTTTTCAAGCCCGATACGGGCTACCTGGAACGAGGGGCACTGTAGAGGAAAACAGAGGGGCCTGTCAAGCGCTTTCGAAACAGCGCTTTCGAATCAGCCGGGTGGTGCGGGTGTTTCCAGCCCGAGGGATCCCACAAAAGTGTCGGAGCTGTAAGGCTCCAGGTTGCACGCAGGTGAGACCCGAGTCCTACGGATGGGTCAGGGACATCCGGATATAGGGGGTCGATGGCGCGGTTTATGCAAATATTTGACATGACGAGCCGAAATCGGTAAACGCTGGACCAACGCGCCGTGCGGGAGGCACGGTGCAGGGAGGGTCATCCAATGGCATCGAGGGATCATCAAGGCAAGGTGAACCCGGGCGCTGGTCGACCATCCATCCCGGGGATCGTGTTTGGTGAGAAAAAATTCGGCACTGCGGGGGGACCCGCGTGCCCGAAATGCGGCGGTCAGATGGTCTTGCGCACGTCGTGGGGCGCAAGGATCGGCACGTCGTTCTGGGGGTGCTCCCGCTACCCGAGGTGCTGCTCGACCATCACCACGTCCTGAGCCGCAATCCGGCCACGCCGCAGTGGCGAAATTCGGTTCGCAGGGAGCAGTCGCCGCGCCGACCTACGGCGATCTCAGATGATCTCTTTTCGATAGTCCGGCCCGCGAGCCCGTTCAGGCGCCCGCTCCCATGTCCGGACCGGCCCGTCGACCACCCGGAACAGTCCGTGGGCGCCGGGTTGCGGAATCGCCTCCCACAGTCGCGCCAAGTCCGGGGACCGGTCCTTGAGCGTTCGGAGCAGGTCGTCCCATTCGGTCAGCAACTGCCCGCGCGTCTCGGGGATAGGAGGGTGCGTGCGGCGGCCGCGGATCTTCCGTCGGTCGAAGTCGTACCCGCGGAGGCGCGCTTCGTCGGCGACTCCCGCCAAGTAGGCGTTGATCGCCGCCAATGGGTCGCTGGCGGTGCGAAACCGCGCGAGCTGCGGATGGCGTCGGTATCCGCGCGTGCATCCGGTCAGCACGGCGCGGGCCAGTAAGGCCTCTCGCCAGAGAGCGACCAGCCCCTTGGCGTCCAAGTACCTCGGATGTAGCGTCCACAGCCTCACGGTGTCAGCGTCGACTCACCCCGTCGCCACGAAGATATACGCCGGTCGCTTCGACCGCGTCAAGACGTTGCGTGGGTATGGGGTTCTAGGGTATACCTGCGCACGGACCGCGAGACGATCCACCGACCAGGCATGGACCTCCCACAGACCGCACAGGCGCTGTTGCAGACGTTGGAGGCGTTGGCCACCGAGTTGCATCGGTCTCCGCCGGCAAAGTCTTTGACGCTCGACAGCTCGCTCGAACGAGACTTCGGGTTCGACAGTCTGGGCCGCGTCGAGTTGGTGCTGCGATTGGAGCAGCGGTTCGGGGTGCGGCTGTCCGAGCAGGTGATGGCGACGGCTGAGACGCCGAGGGAGTTACTGCGGGCGGTGCTGGCCGGCGAGACCGGCGCCGCGCCCGCCGGCACCGTTGAAACCGTGCACGCCCGCGTGGGGGCGGTGGAAGGTGAGCCCGCGGACGCGGGCACCTTGGTGGAGGTGCTCCGCTGGCACGTGGAGCGACACCCGGAGCGGCCGCACGTCTACCTGCTGGACGATCAGGGGTGCCGCGAGCGGATCGCGTACGGGGAACTCTGGCGGGGTGCCGCCGCGGTCGCGTCCGGTCTGCGGGCGCGTGGGATCGGATCCGGCGACACGGTGGCGATCATGTTGCCCACCTCCCGGGAGTATTTCTTCGGGTTCGCCGGCATTCTCTTGGCCGGAGGCATCCCGGTGCCGCTCTATCCGCCGCTTCGGTTGGCGCAGATCGAAGACCACCTACGCCGCCAGTCCACGATTCTCCGCAACGCGGGCACTGCGCTCATGATTACCGTGCCCGAGGCGCAGCGGGTCGCGCAGTTGCTCAAGGCCCAGGTGACGTCGTTGCGGCACGTGACCTCGGTCGAGGAACTGAGCGCGGGAGCGCGGGAAGAAGCGCAGCCAAGCGTCAACCCCCAGGACATCGCGTTGCTGCAATACACCTCGGGCAGCACCGGGACGCCGAAGGGGGTGATCCTCACCCACGCCAACCTTCTGGCCAACATCCGCGCGATGGGCGAGGCGGTGCGCGCGAGTTCCGAAGACGTGCTGGTGAGCTGGCTGCCCCTGTATCACGATATGGGATTGATCGGCGCGTGGCTCGGAAGCTCCTACTACGCCGCGCCGTTCGTGGTCATGTCGCCGCTGACGTTCCTGGCGAGACCCGAGCGATGGTTGCGCGCGATCACCGACTACAAGGGGACGATTTCGGCCGGCCCCAACTTCGGGTTCGAGCTGTGCGTGCGCAAGATCGACGACACCGCGCTCGCCGGGCTGGATCTCAGTTCGTGGCGCCTGGCGGTGAACGGCGCCGAACCCATCAGTCCCGACACCATGACGCGGTTCATGGCTCGGTTTGCGGCCGCGGGATTCCGGCCCGAAACCATGGCGCCGGTGTACGGGTTGGCGGAATCGTCGGTGGGGTTGGCGTTTCCTCCTCTGGGGCGGGTGCCGCCGATCGACCGTATCAAGCGCGACGTCCTCACCGCGCAGGGCCGGGCCGAGCCCGCGGACCCCGACGATCCCACCGCGCTGCGCTTCGTGGCCTGCGGCCGGCCGCTGCCGGGTCACCAGATCCGCGTGGTGGACCAAACCGGGCGCGAAGTGGGTGATCGCGAAGTCGGCCGCATCCAGTTCACCGGGCCGTCCACCACCAGCGGGTATTACCGCAACCCGGAGGCCACCCGGGCGTTGTTCGACGGAGAATGGCTGGAGTCGGGCGACGACGGGTACCTTGCTGAAGGAGACATTTACATCACCGGCCGTGCGAAGGAGGTCATTATCCGGGCGGGTCGGAACTTGTACCCCTACGAGTTGGAGGAGGCGGTGGGCGCGGTGCCGGGCATCCGCAAGGGCTGCGTGGCAGTGTTCGGGACCGCTGATGCCGACACGAGTACCGAGCGGCTGGTGGTCGTGGCCGAGACCCGCGAGGCGGATCCGGTCGCGCGCGAGGAACTCCGTGACCGCATCCGCGCGTTGGCGATGGACCTGTTGCACACCGCGCCCGACGACATCGTGCTCGCGCCGCCGCACGCCGTGCTCAAGACGTCCAGCGGCAAGATCCGGCGGGCGGCCTGCCGCGAACTGTACGAACGCGGCAGCCTCGGGAAACCCGGCCGCGCCGTCTGGCTGCAAGTGGCTCGCGTGGCGCTGGGCGGGGTCCTGATCAGCTCGCGCGGCGGGCTGCGCACCGCAGGCCGCATGGCCTACGCGGCGTACGCGTGGGCGGTGTTCGGAGCCGGGATCACGCTGGCGTTGGTCGGAGCCACCGTGATGCCCTCGGAACGGGTCCGGTGGCGCATCACGCGCGGGGTCGCGCGCCTCGGGCTGCGACTGGCGGGCATCCCGCTCGTGATCCGCGGGACCGCGCCGCGCACGCCCGTGCTCTTTGCGACCAACCACGCGAGTTATCTCGACGCGGTGGTGCTGGCGGCGTCGTTGCCCTACGGCGGCAGCTTCGTGGCCAAGCGCGAGTTGGCGAGCGGATTGGTCGCCCGGTTTTTCCTCCGGAGACTGGGGACGGAATTCGTCGAGCGGTTCGACGCCAAACGCAGCGTGGAGGACACCGCGAAACTCGTCGACGCGGCGCGGCGCGGTCGTTCGCTGGTGGTGTTTCCCGAGGGCACGTTCGGCCGCGCCACCGGCGTGCGACCGTTTCGGATGGGCGCGTTCGTGGTGGCGGCCCAGGCCGGGACCCCGGTGGTGCCCGTGGCGTTGCGCGGGACGCGGTCGATCCTCCGCGACGGGTCGTGGTTCCCGCGGCGCGGCGCGGTCAGCGTGGTGATCGGCGAGCCGCTGGTCCCGCAGGGCAAAGACTGGGCCGCGGCCCTGGGGTTGCGGGAAGCCACCCGCAAGCACATCCTGCAATGGAGCGGGGAGCCCGATCTGCTCCTGGCCAGATCGGTCGGAGCCAACCCATGACATCTGCGGGCTTGCGGCGTCCGGCGAGGCTGCGGTATATCGGTTCCCGATGACGGCCTTTACGTATACGCCCATCGGCGTGTTTCACACGCCGTATCGCACGCCCGGCGAGATTCCCAAGGCGTTGGGCCAGGCCCCGACCGCCGAAGCGGTGATCGAGGTGGACCCGGCGTACGCGGACGGCTTGCTCGACATCGATCGGTTTTCTCACCTGTTCGTGATCTTCGCGTTCCATCTCAGCACCGCCAAACCCTTGAGGGTGTTTCCCCCTGGGCAGACCCAGGAACGCGGCGTGTTCGCCACCCGCTCTCCCCACCGGCCCAATGGGATCGGTATTCTCACGGTGGAGTTGCTCAAACGCGAGGGAAACCGCCTGTTCGTGAAAGGGGTGGATGTGGTGGAGGGCACGCCGGTGCTGGACATCAAACCCTATCTGGGACATTTTGACTGTCGTCCCGAGGCCACGCTCGGGTGGATGGACGCCGTGGAAGAAAACCCGCTAAGACCGTGAAACGGGGAGGAGCCAAATGAGGCAGGCGCGTGCGTACAGAGGGGTGATGATCATGTTGGCCGGGGCATTGGCTCTGGGATGGGGCCAGGCTGCGGCCGCGGAAAAGGCCGACTCGGCAGTCCCGCTCATGAAAGACCTGGGTAGTCTGCACCATCCGATCACCACGTCGTCCAAACCCGCACAGCGATATTTCGACCAGGGGCTTCGGCTGGCATATGCCTTTAATCACGCCGAAGCGCACCAATCGTTTCAGGAAGCCGCGCGCCTCGATCCGCAATGCGCGATGTGTTACTGGGGAATGGCGCTGGTGTTGGGTCCCAACATCAACATGCCGATGGACCCGGCCGCGGAAGCACCGGCGCACGAGGCCGCGCAGAAAGCGGTTGCGCTGGCCGCCAAGGCGACCGTGGCGGAGCAGGTGTATATCCGTTCGTTGGCGGTCCGCTACGCAGGACCGGGGGGAAACCGCGCCGCGCTGGACAAGGCCTATGCCGACGCCATGCGCGAGGTGGCGCGGCAGTTTCGGGACGACGTGGACGCCCAAGCCCTGTTCGCCGAAGCCATGATGGACCTGCGGCCGTGGGACTACTGGACCAAAGCGGGCGACCCACACCCCGGGACCCAGGAGATCGCGGCCACGCTGGAGGCCGCGATCAAGAAAAATCCCAACCACCCGGGCGCGTGCCATCTGTATATCCACGCGGTCGAGGCCGTGCAGCCGCAACTCGCCGTGCCCTGCGCGGAGCGCCTCGCCAAACTCATGCCGGGCGCCGGGCACCTGGTGCACATGCCGGCGCACATCTACATGCGCGTGGGCCGGTACGACGACGCGGTCAAGAGCAACACCGAGGCAGTGGCGATCGACCATCACTATATCGAAGGCCGCAAGCCCGAAGGCGTGTATCCGCTGATGTATTACCCCCACAACGTGCACTTCTTGTGGTCCGCGGCCTCCATGGGCGGGCGGAGCGCCGAAGCGATCAAGGCCGCGCGCGACTTGTCCGCGATCGTCCCGGACGACGCGATCAAACAAATTCCGCCGTTGGAGGTGTTCAAGCCCACAAGCCTGTACGCGATGGTGCGGTTCGGCAAGTGGGACGACATTCTCAACGAACCCGAGCCGGCCAAGGAGTTCGCGTACACCAGGGGGATCTGGCACTACGCGCGCGGGCTCGCGTTCATGGCGAAAGGCCGGCTCGAGGGGGCGGATCAGGCGCTGGGTGAGGTGCGGATGTTGTCGGTCGAGGTGCCCGACACTCAGATGGTGGGTCTGAACTCCGCGTCCACGTTGTTGCAGATCGCAGGGTACGTGTTGGGCGGCGAACTCGCGGCGCATCGCGGCCGGACCGAGGACGCGGTGGCGCAGCTCCGGAAAGCGGTTGAACTGGAAGACGGGCTGACGTACGAGGAACCGCCCGGGTGGCACGCGCCCGTCCGCCACTCGCTGGGCGCGGTGTTGCTGGCCGCGGGCCTGCCCAAGGACGCCGAGGCCGTGTACCGCGAAGACTTGCAACGCCACCCCGACAACGGTTGGAGTTTATTCGGGTTGTCCCAAGCGTTGGAAGCGCAGGGTTTGGACAAGGACAGGGTGGCGGTGGAGAAGCAGTTCAAAAAAGCGTGGAAGCAGGCGGACGTGACCCTGACCGCCTCTCGGTTCTGAGCGCCTGTTCATGGAGGGGAATACCTTTGGGACTCGCTGGGGCACTGGAAAGGTCACGCCTGTACACCTAGGCGGCGCGCGGGAGTGCCCGTTCTTGGCAGTCGTCGCCGCGGCCACTCCACCTCGTGGTTTGCAGCAGCGCCGTCATCTCATCCGCTGGAATCGGACGGCTTGCGAGGTAGCCCTGAATGGTCGAGATCGGAAAGGGCGCGATGCCCGCCGCTTGCCACGACCGGGTCTGCGCACAGGCTTGGCGAAGCACCGCGTCGCCGATCGCGACGACCAAGCCGGTTTCTTCAGCCAGGGGGATGAACTGGGCCGGCGACAGCAAACCCAGCTCGGGGTGTTGCCACCGCACGAGAGCCTCCATCCCCGTGATCCGCTTGGTCGTGAGATCCACTTGCGGCTGGTAATAGACGATAAATTCGCCCCGTTCCACCGCGTGACGAACCGGGGTTGTACGTGAGGCGAGTGGCGCCAAGGAGAAGCGGCTCCGAGCCACGAGCGCCGCCGAGACGGTGAGGCGGCCGAGGCTCCTCAGAACTCACGCTGCAGACGGACCTTTTCAGCAGCCTGTTTCAGGGGCTTGACCCTGGACCTAGGTCCAGGGTGTACAGTGCGCTCGATGAAGCCCTCGACCATTGGATGGCTTGCCAGAGAAGCGGGTGTCCGGGTGGATACGATCCGCTGCTACGAGCGCCGGGGATTGATCCCGCCGCCCTCTCGGCGCGATTCGGGCTATCGGGAATATACGGACTCGGCCCTCGCGCGGGTGCGGTTCATCCGGCGGACAGGGCCGCGACAGGAGCGGTGATCGGCCGTGCCACACCTGACCGCCGATGATCGATATGATCTGGTGATCCTGGGGTCCGGGTCGGCGGCGTTTGCCGCAGCGATCAAGGCCTCCGAGCTGGGGGCGCGGGTGGCCATGACTGAGCGTCGCGTCATCGGCGGCACCTGTGTGAACGTGGGGTGCATTCCCAGCAAGAACCTGATCCGGGCGGCCGAGCTCTACTATGCGCCGGCGCATACCACCTATCAGGGCCTGGGAATAAGACGTGGAACGTTGGACTTCGCGGCCCTGATCCGACAGAAGGATCGACTGGTGCAGACACTGCGCCGGCAAAAATACATCGATATTGCTGAGGCGGATGAGAAAATCGCTATCCTAAAAGGTCATGCCCGCTTTCTCTCCAAGCACCAGGTTCAGGTCGGCGATCGGGTGGTGGAGGCTCCCCGCTTTCTGATTGCGACCGGTTCACGGGCGTGCATTCCTGAGTTTCCGGGAATCGACAAGGTCACGTATCTCACCAGCACCGAGGCCTTTCAACTCAAGAAGCCGCCGAAGTCGATGGTCATCATCGGTGGGGGCGTGATCGCGCTAGAGTTGGGTCAGATGTTTCACCGATTCGGCACCAAGATCACGATCCTGGAGCGGGGCGGTCACGTGCTTTTGGGGTTGGACGAGGAGGTGGCTCAAGCGATTCAGCGGATCTTGATCGAAGAAGGCGTGAGGATCGAGACCCATGCGGCGGTGAGTGAGATCGCTCAAGCGTCCAGGGGGACTGCAGTCACGGCGCAGGTTCAGGGCCGGGCGAGGCGGTTTGTAGCCGAACGGCTGCTGGTCGCCTGCGGCCGGGTCCCCAACAGCGATGGGATCGGGCTGGAAACCGTGGGAGTCAGAGTGGATCAACACGGCTTTGTGGAAGTCGATCACACGATGCAGACCACGGCCGACCACATCTGGGCGGCGGGCGATGTGACGGGCCCACCGCTGGCCACGCCGGTGGGAGCTCGTGAAGGGGTGGTGGCGGCCCAGAACATGCTCAGTGGAAATCACGTCACGATGGATTACACGGTCATCCCCCGGGCGGTCTTCACCGATCCGGAAGTCGCGGCCGTGGGACTGAGCGCAGCCGAGGCCAGAGCACAGGGAATGCAAGTGGAGGCTGACTGTCTGGACCTCGCCCACTTACCCAAGGCCGCGGCCATCCATCAGACGAAGGGCCTGGTGAAGATGGTGATCGAGCAAGACACCAAGCGGGTCGTGGGTGTCCAACTGGTCGCGAATCGAGGAGCGGATCTCATCCACGAAGCCGCGCTGGCGGTGAAGTGCCGGCTCACGATCGACGATCTGATCGGAACCATCCATGTCTATCCCACCATGTCGGAGGCCATCCGGATGGCGGCCCAGATGTTCACAAAAGATGTGTCAAAGCTATCCTGTTGCGCGGAGTAATGCGGAGAAAAGGAGGTCTCAATGAACCCCAAAACCGTCATGGCGGGAGTGCTTATCACCGTGAGTCTGATGCTGATCAGTAGTGTGCGAGCGGCGGCGGAACCCCAGACGATGTTGATCCATCTGAAAACGAGCCTCAAGCACGACGACGCGCAGATCTGCGTGGCCTACAACGCCATCTGGGCCGCGCTCGAAGAAGGGTTGAAGGTCAACGTGCTCATCGACGCCGACGCGGTCAATACCTACAAGATCGGCTGGCGGGGCAAGGACGATATCGAGGCGTATAAGCTGCCGGAGCGGATGCGGGAGGTGCTGGCCCGGCAGTTCGGCGTGCCCCTGGAACGCGTGCCCAGGGTGTACGGCGAGTACCTGGAGATGCTGAATGAGAAGGGGGCGAAGTTCTATATCGACGAAGAGATGCTGATCACTGCGGGTATCGCCAAGCAGCCGGGCGATCTCGATCGGGTCTCCGGCAAGTTCTTTAAACCGGTGACGCTGCCCGAGATGATCCGGCTGCGGACGAGCGCGGATTCTTACCTCGTCTACTGAAGGAAGCGAATCGCCGATACCGCCGCTCACGGCAGTAACGCAGAGGGAGGAGGTTGCCCAATCTTGATCCCTCAACAGGTGAACGGTATGATGGACCCCTCTCGCGGAGGACGACATTTCAGCCGATATGGAACGGACCGATCACGAGATCGCCCAGGCGAACGACCCCGCGTCGTGGGTGGATCGACACGGAGACGCGCTGTTTCGATTCGCCATGCTGCGCGTTGCGGATCGCGACCTGGCCGAGGAGCTGGTCCAGGAGACGTACCTGGCGGCGTGGCAATCGAAAGATCGTTACGCGGGACATTCTTCCGAACGCACCTGGCTGGTCGGCATTCTCAAACACAAGATCGCGGACAGCCGTCGCCGCGATCGCGCCCGGCCCGCCGCCGACTCCCTTGAGTCCGACGAGGACGCCGACGAGTATTTCGACGAGCGCGGCCGCTGGAAGCATCCCCCTGGCGACTGGGGTAATTCGCCCGCCGCGTTCGCCGAAAACCAGGAGTTCTGGAGCGTGTTTTCCCGGTGCTTCGAGCAGCTTCCCGGCCGGTTGCGGCTGGCCTTTGCGCTCAAAGAGGACGAGGGCCTGGATGGCGAGGCGATCCGTAAGGTTGTCGGTGTTGCGACGACTAATCATGTGTGGGTCATCTTGTACCGGGCGCGCCAAGCCCTGCGGCGTTGCCTGGAAGTGCACTGGTTTGCTGAGGACCGATGAGACTATTCAATTGTTCGGAAATGGCGCCGCTCGCATCCAGAGCCCTGGACGAACCACTGGCTCTTGGGGAGCGGTGGATGCTGGCCGTCCACCTGGTCATGTGCCGCTTCTGCCAACGGTACAGCCGCCAGCTTCGCTTTCTCCGGAAGGTGGTCAGTCTTACGAATGGCGAGCGACTGGCCGACGCCACTCCGCACACCCTGTCTACCGACGCCCGTCGGCGGATCATCCAGCGACTCATCGATCTGGGGTAGTCCCCGCGCCCTGGCTCCCCGGGGCCTGTAAGTTTTCGACCGCGCATACGACTAACCGGTTGCAATCGTCATGTCGCCTCGATCGGGTGAGGCGGCGCCAGGTGACGTCCCAGCAAGGTCGGAAAGGAGGCCCTACTTGATGTTGACCCATGAGACGGTTTTGCACGTGCCGATCCGGGAGACCATGACGCTCGACGGCGTGACCGTCCTGCTCGACCCCGCGGGGCCGAACTGGATCGGGACCGACGAGCGCGGCCGGCGGATCCTGGATCTGTTCGACGGCACGCGGACGTTCGGCCAGGTGGTCCGCGCCTACGCCGCTGAAGCCAAACTGGACTTCGCGGCGGCCTGGCAGCACGTGGACACGCTCGCGCGCGACGCGATCCGCCGCGGCATGCTGGCCCACCAGCCCATCGCTCGGGAGCCGTATCGCGGGCGCGCGTCGCACCTGGGGCCGCGGCGCCTGACCGAACTCTGGCTGCACACCAACAATTCGTGCAACCTCGCGTGCAGCCACTGCCTGGTCTCCTCCGGCCCGGACGGCGACAAGGGGCTGCCCACCGACGCGCTCCTGCGCGTGACCGCGGATGCCCGGGCGCTCGGCGTGCGCCGGTTCTTCTTCACCGGCGGCGAACCGTTTCTCAGAAAAGACATCCTGACGCTCATCGACGCCGCGCTGGAAGACCCCCAAGCCGAACTGGCGATCCTGACCAACGGTATCCTGTTCACCCCGAGCCGGATCGAGGAGCTTCGTCGGCGCGACCCCGCGCGACTGAAAATCCAGATCAGTCTCGACGGCTCCATGCCCGAGACCAACGACCCGATCCGCGGGAGGGGGAGTTTTCAGCGGATCGTCAACGGCATCCGTGCCGCAATCTCCGCGGGACTGTCGGTCACGGTCAGCACCGTCATCACCGAGGCGAATGCCGATGATGTCCCCGAGGTCACCCGACTGGTCTCGCGCCTTGGCGGGACCACGCACCACCTCCTCTGGCTGCACAAGCGCGGGCGCGCGGATGACGGGGGCGTCGATCGCACGCCCCCGGTGGAACGCGTGATCGAGGTGGTGCGTCGCTGCCGCGAGGTGGGGCGATCCATGGGCGTCATGGTGGACAACCACGAGGCCGTGAAAACCCGGCTCCGATACCCGGCCGGTACCAAGCGCGACTTGGCGAGCGCCGGGGTCTCCAGCCTCTGCGTCTATTCCGATGGCCAGGTCTACCCCTCGGCCGCGATGGCCAATGTGCCGGCGCTGGCGTGCGGGTCGATCCTCGACCGACCCCTGTCCGACATCTGGACGTCGAGCACGGTGGCGCGCGCATTCGCGTCAGCCACGGTCGAAGACAAGGCGATCTGCCGGACCTGTCCGCTCAAGTTCCTGTGCGGGGGCGGCGACATCGAGCACGCCCACTTTTACGGCGGCTCGATCAACGCGCACGACCCTTACTGCGAGCTGCACCAGGCCATGATCGCCGACGCCCTACAGGAGCTGACCGAGCAGCGCAAGGCGCTGGTGACCAACCGCAAGTCCGGGTATTCCGCGCCGATCGTGTACACGGGCATGGGCGAAGCCGCGGTGACGTGCGCGACCGATGAGACGCCCGGCGAGGTGCTCACCAGCCGGTCCGAGTGCGTCTTGACGTTCGACTTGGACGCCCCGCGCAAGGTCGTCCGCGAGTTTTACGGCAATGCCGCGGAGACGCCGCAGGAGGAACTCTGTTGCCCCGTGCAACCCAACCCCGACGACCTCGCTCACATCCCCAAGGAAGTCGTCGAGCGTTTCTACGGGTGCGGCTCGCCGGTGGGCACGGCGGGGATCAGACCCGGCGAGACCACGCTCGATCTGGGCAGCGGCGCGGGTATCGACGTGTTCATCGCCGCGAAGAAGGTGGGCCCCACGGGCCGGGCCATCGGCGTGGACATGACGCCCCAGATGCTGGCCGTCGCGCGCGAGGCGCAGAAGCCGGTCGCGGCCGCCCTCGGATACGACGTGACGGAATTTCGCGAGGGGTATCTGGAGCAGATTCCCGTCGAATCGAAGACGGTCGATCTCGTGACCTCCAACTGCGTCATCAACCTGTCGCCCGACAAGCCGCGGGTGTTCGCCGAGATGTGGCGCGTGCTGAAGGACCACGGCCGGATCGTGATTGCCGACATCGTCGCAGACCAGGAAGTCCCGCCGCACCAGCGCCAAGATCCCAGGTTGTGGGGCGAGTGCATCAGCGGCTCGCTGACCGAGGAAGAGTTCCTGGCGGCGCTGGAACGCGCGGGGTTCTACGGGCTGCAGGTCCTCAAGAAGACGTTCTGGAAAGAGGTCGAGGGCTTCAGGTTCTTCTCGGTCACCGTACGTGGCTTCAAGTTCGAAAAGACCGCGGGCTGCGTGTACGCGGGCCAGACCGCGACGTACCTCGGCCCGTTCAAGGGCGTCAGCGACGAGGAGGGCCACTGGTTCCCGCGGAACGTGGCGGTCGAGGTCTGCACCGACACCGCGGCCAAGCTCTCGCACGCGTCGTACGCCGGGCTGTTCGCGGTCACGGGCGTGACCGGTGAGATCGCTCCCACGGTTGGCGGCTGCGATCCCGCCTCGGGGTGCTGCTGATGACCACCGTCCTCCTGATCGGCGCGATCGTGCTCTGGCTGGCTTATGCCAACGGGGCCAACGACAATTTCAAGGGCGTGGCCACGTTGTTCGGCTCGGGCGCGAGCGAATACCCGGGCGCGTTGCGCTGGGCCACGATCACGACGTTCGCGGGCTCGCTGGCGTCGATCGTGGTGGCCGCGGGGCTGGTCGCCAAGTTCTCCGGCAAGGGCCTGGTGCCCGATGCCGTGCTGGCCGACTCGGGATTCGCGTCCGCCGTGGCGTTGGCCGCCGCGACCACCGTGTTTCTGGCCACCCGCTTCGGGTTCCCGATCTCCACCACCCACGCGCTGGTGGGCGGCTTGGTCGGCGCGGGGCTGGCGGCGCGCGGTCTTGGGGGGGTGAACCTCGCGTCGCTGGGCACGGCCTTCGTGGCGCCGCTCGTGATCGCGCCGTTGGCCGCCATCGCGCTCACGGCTGCCGCCTATCCGCTCCTTCACGGGGCCCGCAAGGGTTTGGGGTTTGCGCGAGAGACCTGCGTGTGCGTGGGGGAGGAAGTCCGCGTCATTGCGGTTGAACCGCGCGGGGCACCCCTCGCGGCGTCGGTCGCCGGCACATTCCCCTCGATCGCCATCGCCGACCCCCAGGAGTGCTTTCAGCGATATGCCGGGCACATGTGGGGGGTGAGCCTCCAAACCATTCTGGATCGGCTGCACTACCTGAGTGCGGGGGCGGTCTGCTTCGCGCGCGGACTCAACGACACGCCCAAAGTCGTGGCACTGCTGGTCACGGCGCAGGCGCTGCACCTGCCGCTCGCGGCCACGATCGTGACCATCGCGATGGCCATGGGCGGCCTGCTCAGCGCCCGACGGGTGGCGGAGACCATGAGCCACCGGATCACGGCGATGAACCACGGGCAGGGGTTCACCGCCAACCTGGCCACGGCCTTTCTCGTGATCTGGGCCTCGCGCTGGGGGCTGCCGGTCTCCACCACGCACGTCTCCTGCGGCGCGCTGTTTGGGATCGGCGCGGTCACGGGGCAGGCTCGTTGGAAGGCGATCGGCTCGATCGCCCTGGCGTGGATCACGACGTTGCCGGTCGCGGCGGTGTTGGCCGCGGCCGCCTATTACACCATGGGCGGTCAGGGTTGAGACGAGCACTCTCAGCGCGGAGCTCTGCATAGTGAGACCGTCGAACGTAGTGACGAGCGATCGGAGAAACGGAGGGGCGAGGCCGGGCCCGCATCGCGCGGTGCGGGGCGGGCCGTTGCTCGGCAAGCTGGCGATCCTGGCCCTCTTCGTGGTGGGCGTGACCGCGTTCTTCTACTTCGACCTGGGGCAATACCTCTCCCTGGCCGCGCTCAAGGCGAACAAGGATGCGCTGCGAGCCTACACCGAGGCGCACTATGCCGCGACGGTCGGGTCGTATATCGTGATCTACTGCGCACAGACGGCGCTCTCGCTTCCCGGTGCCGCGATTCTGACGCTCACCGGCGGATTCCTCTTTGGCACGCTGTGGGGCACCGTGTACGTGAATCTCGCCGCGACCTCGGGTGCCGCGCTCGCGTTTCTCGCGGCCCGGTACCTGCTCCGGGACGCGGTCGAGCGCAAATTCGGCCCGCGGCTGGCGTCGATCCAGCGCGGGTTTGCTCAGAATGCGTTCAACTACCTGTTGACGCTGCGCCTGATCCCGCTCTTTCCGTTCTTTCTCGTCAATCTGGCGTCGGGATTGACGCGGGTCCGGCTCTCCACGTACGTGGCGGCGACCGCGGTGGGGATTCTGCCCGGCAGCGCCGTGTACGCCAATGCGGGCAGCCAACTGGGGGCGATCGAGTCGCTCAAGGACGTGGTATCGCCCGGTGTGCTGGGCGCCTTTGCGCTCCTCGGGGGCCTCGCGCTCGTCCCGGTGATCTATCAGAAACTGCGACGGCCATCGCCGGTCCGGTAGAGACGCCGATGGCCCTCACGTTCAGAGCCAAGGAGAGCGGTCATGGATCGACCATCGGCAATCGGCTGGACGAGTCACGCCGGTGCCTGGACGCTGTTCGCAATCGTGGCGCTGGTCGTGGCGGGGGCAGCGCCTTTCGCGGGTCCTGCCGCGGCGGATGACGCGCTGATCGTGGGCGCGTTCTCCTCCGCGCCCGAAGGTCCCGATCCTCCGCCGGGGTGGAAGCCGCTCACGTTCAAGAAAGTGCCCACCCATACCGCGTACGCCGTCGTGCGCGACGGAGACCGCACGGTGGTGCGCGCGGACAGCCGCGCGGGCGCGTCGGGGCTCACGCGCGAGGTGGCGATCGACCTCAAGGAGTATCCCATCGTTGCGTGGCGGTGGAGGATCGCCAACGTCATCGCCAAGGGCGACGTGACGAAGAAAGCCGGCGACGACTACGCGGCGCGGCTCTACATCACGTTTGCGTACGACCCCGACAAGGTCAGGTTCTCCAAGAAGGCCAAGTACAAGGCTGGCCGGCTTCTGTTCGGCGACATCCCCATCGGCGCGATCAACTACATCTGGGACCGCCGGACGCCGCAGGGGACGATCGTCCCCAACGCGTTCACCGACTTCGTCAAGATGATCGTGGTCGAATCCGGTGACGCCGATGTCGGCCGCTGGATGGAAGAAGAGCGCAACCTCTACGAGGACTACCGGCAAGCGTTCGATGAGGAGCCGTTGCTGGTCAACGGCGTCGCGATCATGACCGACACCGACAACACGGGCGAAGCCGCCACGGCGTACTATGGCGACATCGTGTTCAAACGAGTCCGGTGAGGCGAAAGGGCCCGCCAGCGAGCGGCACGCTTGATGAGCCGAGGCGAGACGGAACGGGGGGCACGGTGACGATGGTCAATCACGACGGCGCAATGCTCCTTCCGGACGATGAGCACAACCGCCTGCTCGTCAGCAACGTGCACCCGCCGGACTGGGTCAACCCGGAGCCCGCGGGCCGCTACAACCTCGTCGTGATCGGCGCGGGCACGGCCGGCCTGGTCACGGCCGCGATCGCCTCGGCGTTGGGCGCCAAGGTCGCGTTGATCGAAAAGCATCTCATGGGCGGGGACTGCCTCAACGTCGGGTGCGTGCCGTCCAAGGGCGTGATCTCGGCCTCGCGCGCGTGGGCCGCGGTCCGGGACGGCGCGGAGTTCGGGATTTCGGGGACCGAGGGGGTCCGGTACGACTTCGGCGCGGCGATGGAGCGGATGCGCAAACTCCGGGCCCGGATCAGCCCGGTCGATTCCGCGCACCGTTACCAGAGCCTGGGCGTGGACGTCTTCATGGGCGAGGGACGGTTCACCGGGCCTGACACCGTCGAGGTCACGGGCGAGGCCGGCAACCGGACCCTGCGCTTCAAGAAGGCCGCGATCTGCACGGGCGCCCGCGCGACTGCGCCGCCGACTCCGGGCTTGAAGGAAGCGGGCTACTTGACCAACGAGACCGTGTTCACGCTCACCAGCCTGCCCCCTCGTCTGGCGGTCATCGGGGCTGGGCCGATCGGCTGCGAGCTCGCGCAGGCCTTTGCCCGGTTCGGCAGCCAAGTCTACCTGGTCGAGGCTCTGCACGGCATCCTGCCCAAGGAAGACCGCGAGGCGGCGGACATCGTCCGCGAATCCATGCAGCGCGACGGGGTCCGCCTGCTGTGCTGCGGCAAGGACCTGAGGATCGACAAGACCGGCGGCGGCAAGCGACTGACCGTGGACTCGCACGGGCAACACTACGACCTCACGGTGGATGAAGTCTTGGTCGGGGTCGGTCGCGCGCCCAACGTGCAGGGCCTCGGGCTGGACACGGTCGGCGTGGGGTACGACACCACGAGCGGCGTGAGGGTCAACGAACGCCTGCAGACAACCAACCCCAAGATTTTTGCCGCCGGTGACGTCTGTTCTTCCTTCCAGTTCACCCACGCGGCCGATGCCATGGCGCAGATCGTGATTCAGAACGCGCTGTTTCCGCATCCGCTCGGATTGGGCTATGCGAGCACCGCCTCGCTGATCATTCCGTGGGCTACCTACACCGATCCGGAGATCGCCCATGTCGGCCTGTACGAGGCGGAAGCGAAGAGCCGGGGCATCGAGGTGGACACGTTCACGCACCGCCTCGACGAGGTGGATCGCGCGATTCTGGACGGGGAGGAGCAGGGCTTTGCACGCGTCCACGTGAAAAAGGGCACGGACAAGATCCTGGGCGCCACGATCGTGGCCGCGCACGCGGGCGACCTGATCAGCGAACTGACGGTCGCGATGAAGGCCGGGCTGGGCCTAGGCGCAATCGGCGCCACGATCCACCCGTATCCCACCCAGGCCGAGGTCGTCAAGAAGGTGGCGAACGCCTGGCGCAAGACCACATTGACCGAGGGCAAGAAAAAGGCCCTTCGCCGGTGGTTTGCTTGGAGCCGTTACTAACGGGTCCAGAATGAACACCACACTCGTTCTGGAGCGCAAGGCCCCCGCCTTGCCCCCCTTTGCCAAAGGGGGATGGGGGGATTCAGGCTGGCGCAAGGGCTGCGTTGCTTCGCCACCTGAGTGGAAGGAGGCAGCGTATTCGGCGCCTGCCGGCGCTGTGCAGGTTCGGTTATGCAAGCGAGGAAAGGAGGCAGCATGAGTTGGTCCTCACTCGGGATGACGTGAACAGTATGAGTAAGGGTGTCGGTCAGAACACACATCAACCGGAAAGGAGATTCAGATGAACGCCAAGACGAGAAAAAACGCTGTCGGGTCGTCCGCGCTGTTGGTCGCATTGAGCCTGGCAGGAGCCCAGACCGCGGCCGCCGCACCGCCGATGCCGGAGATGCCCGCCGGTTGGGAGGCCTGCGGGGGCGTGGCCCGGGCCGGGATGAACGACTGCGCGGTCAAGACCAGCCTCCATTCCTGCGTGGGCTTGGCGAAGAAAGACGGCGAATCCGACTCCTACGTCTTTCTGCCGAAAGGCATGTGCGCCAAGCTCGCGAACGGCACCGTGCTGCCCATTACCAAAGAGGACTTGGCCAAAATGAAAGAGATGATGAAGAAGATGTAGGGCGGCGCCCGATGTCTTCTCACCTTCCCGCCCCGATCCCGGCGCAGGCCGGGATCGGGCTGCGGTCTCATCATTTTCGCGAGATCCTGGAGGCGCCCCCTCCGGTCGCCTGGATGGAAACCCATCCGGAGAATTATTTCGGGGATGGGGGCGCGCCGCTTCGGATTCTCGAGCGCATCAGGAGCCGGTACCCGCTGAGCTTTCACGGGGTCGGTCTCTCGCTGGGTTCCACCGATGCGATCGACCGCAGCCATCTTCACAAACTCAAGGCCTTGATCGACCGCTTCGAGCCGGCATTCGTGTCAGAGCATCTCTCCTGGAGCTCCGTGGGCGGTCGTTTTCTCAACGAGCTTCTGCCGCTCCCGTACACCCCGGAAAGCCTGGATCACGTCTGTGCACGGATCGACGAAGTTCAGAATGTCTTGAAGCGGCCGCTGCTCATCGAAAATATCACCCGGTATCTGACGTGGCGGGACTCCACCGTGCCGGAGGGAGCGTTCATGGCCGAGGCGGCCCGGAGAACCGGTTGCGGGATTCTGCTCGATCTCAACAACGTGTACGTCAACGCGATCAACTTCCACCTGGATCCACTCGATGTCCTGCGAGAGATTCCGGCTGAGGCCGTCCGGGAAATCCATCTGGCGGGCTTCGATCGCTTCGGCAGACGGCTGATCGATACCCACGGCCAGGTCGTGCATCCGGACGTCTGGAACCTGTATCGGTGGGCGATCGACCGCATCGGCCCGCGGCCCACGCTGATCGAATGGGATACCAATCTCCCGCCGCTTGCGGTGCTGGCGGACCAGGCCAATCAGGCGGACACCATTCTCGGAGCATGCCATGTCACGGCTTCGTGAGATCCAGCGGACGTTTTCCGAGGGAGTCATGGAGGGAAAACCCCACGCCGTGGCAGCGGCGATCGCGCCCGACGGGTCGGCCCTGCGGAGCGTGGCTCTCTACCGCCGTCTGATCCGTCTCAACTACACGCAGGTGCTGAAGGTCACCTATCCGGTCCTGTTTCGCTTCATCGGCGAACACTATTTCGGAATATTGGCGCGAGGGTACCTCAAAGCTCATCCCTCCACCAGCGGGGACCTGTTTCCCTACGGGCGCCATCTGCCCGCGTTTCTCAGAGCCCTGCGGGTCTCCCCGCTGCTGCCGGAACTGGCGAGGCTGGAATGGGCCTGCCATGAGGTCCATCAGGCCGCAGATTCCCCGCCACTGTCAAGCGAAGAACTTCAGGCTATCGCGTCGGTCGATCCGTCGCACGTGACGGTCCGCTTTCATGCGGCCTCGCGACTCCTGTCTTTTCCTCTCCCGGTCCAGCGAGTCTGGCTGGCGCTGCAAGCGGAGGCGCCGGCGGATGAAGTCGTGGACCTGCCGCTTCCCGAGGAAGAGACCGGCGTGATCGTGACGCGGGCGGACGGGAAGGTGCGGGTCACGCCGCTGGCCAGCCTGGACTACCGGCTGCTTGAGGCCATGTCACGGGGAGTCGATCTGGCTTCGGTCGAACGAATGGCGATCGAGTCCGAGCCCGAGTTCGATTTCTCCCGGTTGTTTGCCACCGTTCTGGATCTGCACATCATCAGCGGGTTTTCCGTCAGGGAGAAGCCATGACACAGGATGCCGGTGTTCTGAAGCGCGCGGCGCATTTCACCGTCTCCGCCCACGGCGGCCTGGTTCGACTGCTGGAGGCGCTGATTCCGGTCTTCGACCTCTCTGTCCGCCTGTACCTGGCTCAGATCTTCTGGAAGGGGGGCATGGTCAAAATCTCCAGTTGGATGTCGACCGTGATGCTCTTCACCCTGGTCTACGACGTGCCCTACCTGCCGCCGGAAATCGCCGCGTATCTGGCGACCGCGGTGGAGCTCGGAGGATCGTTCCTGCTGGCGATCGGCCTGGCCGGACGATGGGCGGCCCTCTCGCTCTTCGGGCTCAATATCGTCGCTTCGATCTCGTACGGTCAGTTGTCCGAGGCCGCCCTGAAAGAGGCGTTCTATTGGGGCGTTCTCTTCCTGTACTTGGTCCTGCACGGACCAGGACTGCTCTCGGCCGACGCCCTGTTGCGCTATTGGTTCGGACGAAGGCAAGTGGCGGGTGACAAGGGTGTATCCTGACGCGCCGCTCGTTGCCGGTGTCGGCACGCAGCCCTTGGCCTCGCCGTTCTGAGCACGGAGTGACGCTGACCATGACGCCGGAAGAACGAAGGCTGGAAGAGTCAAGGACCCGGATCGCGCATTGGCGGCGCTGGGGACCGCAGTCCCCGCAGCATGCTGCGGTGCAAGCGAGCAACATGAAGACCGTGCTCCTTCACCACCTTGCACTCCGAAAATTCCCCGCAGCCCGCTGCGGGGAGCTTCAATAGTCAACAGGAATCGAAATCCGTGAGCCGCGAAGCGTCATGAGCCTCGGATTCGGTCGGGAGATTTGCGGCAACCTCAGGTCAGCCGAGACACGGGAGTGGCTGGTGACCAACGGCCTTGGCGGGTACGCGTCCGGAACGGTCTCGGGCGTGCTCACGCGCCGCTATCACGGCACGCTGGTGGCTGCGCTGAAGCCGCCGCTGGGACGGACCCTGCTGGTCGCCAAGCTCGATGAGGCGGCCCGCTACCATGATCGCGACTACCCGCTCTCCACCAACCGTTGGGCGGACGGGACCGTCGCTCCCCACGGGTATCGGCACATCGAGCACTTCTCCCTGGAAGGCGCGACCCCTGTCTGGAGATTCGCCTGCGCGGATGCGTGGCTGGAGAAGCGCGTCTGGATGCAACAGGGAGAGAACACAACCTACGTGCGCTACGATCTTCGTCGGGCCACGGAGCCGCTCACCCTGGAGGTCAAGGCCTTGGTGAATTATCGGGACTACCACGCCACCACACGGGGTGGAACGTGGCGAATGGCTCTTGATCCGATCAAGGACGGCATCTCGGTCACCGCGTTTCCTGGAGCCCGGCCGTTTTATTTGCTGGCGGAGGGGGCCGAAGCGCTGCCGGCCCACGCGTGGCATCTCGGATTTGATCTGCCTGTTGAACGCGATCGAGGGCTCGATCACCGAGAGGATCACCTCCACGCGGTGACGTTTCGCGCGGAGCTTGAACCAGGGACATCGCTGACGATCGTGGCGAGTACGGAGAGCAATCCAACCTTGGACGGAAGAGCCGCACTCGCAACCCGTCAGCAGCACGAACGGGATGTGATGAAGCACTGGAAGGCGGCTCGACCCAAAACGAAAGGTGTTGTTCCTGAATGGATCGATCACCTCGCGCTTGCCGCCGACCAGTTCATCGTCAACCGTCCCTCCAGGGATAAACCCGACGGCAGGACGATCATCGCCGGCTACCACTGGTTCGGCGACTGGGGGCGCGATACGATGATCAGCCTGCCAGGGCTGACGCTTTCAACGGGCCGTCCGGAGGTTGCCCGGTCCATTCTACGGACCTTTGCCCGGTATGTGGACCACGGCATGTTGCCCAATCGGTTTCCTGATGAGGGCGAGACCCCCGAATACAACACCGTGGATGCGACCCTGTGGTACGTCGAAGCGATCCGCGTCTATCATGCCGCAACCGGAGACGACGATCTTCTCCGCGAGCTGTTTCCGGCATTGCGCGACGTCATTGATTGGCACGTCAAGGGAACGCGCTACCGGATTCACGTAAATCCCGAGGATGGGCTGCTGTCTGCCGGCGAGCCCGGGGTGCAATTGACCTGGATGGACGCCAAGGTCGGCGACCGGGTCATCACCCCCCGCATCGGCAAACCAGTGGAGGTCAATGCCCTCTGGTACAACGCCCTCCGGGCCATGGCGGAGTTCGCCAGATACCTTGGAACACCGGACAAGGAGTATGAGGTGATGGCTGGGCGCTCCCGCAAAGGATTCAAAAGATTTTGGAACGAGACGGCCGGTTATTGCTACGATGTGCTGGACGGACCGGATGGACACGATCCGTCGTTACGACCGAATCAGATCCTTGCGGTCTCCTTGCCCGAAAGCCCGCTCGACGTGGCTCAGCAGCGTGGAGTGGTGGAGGCGTGCGCAACCCATCTGCTGACCTCATATGGCTTGCGCAGCCTTGCGCCCGGTGATCCGCGGTATCAGGGCCATTATGGCGGAGATCAACGAAGTCGTGACGGGGCGTACCATCAGGGAACCGTGTGGGGATGGCTGATGGGACCGTTCGTCCTGGCTCACGCGAGGGTGTACAAGGATCCGCAGAGGGCTCTTGCGCTGCTGGATCCGCTGGCCGATCATCTGTTGGCCCACGGCGTGGGAAGCCTCAGTGAGATCTTTGATGGCGATGCCCCCATGACACCGCGGGGATGCATCGCCCAAGCGTGGACCGTCGCCGAGGTGCTTCGCGCATGGACGGCGATTCAGAATTATCCTGCAATGCGCCTGGCGGAAATAAGAACACGGCGGGCCGGATCGAAACGGACGCGGTGAAAAAATGACCCTCTACGACGTCAATCTCCCGATCTCGGAGGACCTGCCGATCTGGCCGGGTGACCCGGGAATTCCCATGAGTTGGGTGACGCGTGGCGCCGGAGCGAGGTCGTTGTTCCGGCGGGCCCTGGCGGAAACGGCGGGGGTGGGATGTGCGCCGCCAGGCACCTGGCGAATCGCGGAGTCCGGGTGACGCTCTGCCTCTCCAGGCCGGAGAGGCTGGGCGAAATACCTGCATTCCAGCGAGACCTGTTTCATTGGACGCCGGGCCGGGAGGTTGAGCCCCAAGACCTGGGCCTATCCGGCCGGCGCTGATTCTGACGCGTTGATTGGCTACAGCTTACAAGGGACTCCGCGCGGTCCCGAGTCGGAGCTGATGCGATGGGCCAATGGAACGGGAAGTCTCATCCTGTCCCTCGCGATGTGGAGCGGGACGGGACGCTGTTCCACCGCTCTGTCCGCTCAATGTCTCTCCCGCCGACTTCGTTCGCGCGGCCGAGCTGATTCACCGCTCGTACGAGTCCACCGTTCGATGGCTGACATCGGGCCGAACCCTTCATCTGTCCGACCAGGCCGAGCTGGTGCGTCCCCACGCCCACGCCTGATCGTTGGACTGAAGCCGATAGGATGAACACATCGAGAATCCATTGAAAATCTGAGAGAAAAGTGGTGCCGAGGGGGAGAATCGAACTCCGGACACAAGGCTTTTCAGTTCCCGGGAGGATGAATCCTAGAGCAGAGAGCACGATTTATCAAGCGGTTGCATGGGGGATTCCCGGGAGTAAATCGGCCCAAATCAGCTTGGATCACGAAAGTCGGTAGCAGGGCGGTAGCAAATACCATTTAGGAATAGTCTGTCCGTGGTGCAGGGGGGGCGTGTAAGAGCAGCGGTTTCCTAAGCGGAATAGAGCGCAAAGTGGCCTCACCGCCTTAGTAGAGGTGTAGCCGTAATTGATTCGTAACATCATCGCGTTACAGATATTTGATCAATCACTGCTTTAAGGTACTGGATGGCGCCGAGAAGCACCGAAATACACCCTCACAGTTAACGATGGTTAACCGCGCCAGAGAATAGAAATCCGGGAGGAGACACCACTTTTAGTCCCGCACACCCCCCTGACCAGAATCGTTTCCAGCGACGCTCCTCAATATTGTAGCCACCATCGGCTGGTTGCCGCTCCACGATTCGCGGAACGGGCTTTCGCGTCCTCATGAGGTCTGCAATGGAAACAACCCGTTGAATTCGTTATCCGCCTAGCGTATAGTTGGGCCTCAATCGAGCTCCGAGAAGGCCTGGGACATACAATCCGGGGCTTGGACATCCGGTGCCAAGCCCGTCCAGAGGCCGCTGTACTCTGTTCCCAAGTCAGGTTCACCGCGCGAAGGCCCCTAGGCGGCCATCGGCGGAGTTCTATCTGCTGTTTGTGACAGTCACGGGACCGCACCGCGTGAGTTGGAGGCGGCTCGGGCGGTGCAGCGAGGAGTGGGGCGGACATGGCTCCTTCACCAGACCGGCACGGCGTACTCTTTGCCGCCAAAACCACCCGCCCCAAGCTCCCGCGGATTCTCGCCCGGAGACACTGCCTTGACGCGCTGAACAGCGCACACGGTTGCAAGATTCTCTTCATTTCCGCTCCCGCGGGCCAGGGCAAGACCACCTTGGCTCTCTCCTGGTTGAAAGAGAGCCGCACCAAGGCCGTGTGGCTAAGCCTTGACGAGACGGATAATGACCCGGCGGGGTTTTTCCCGCTGCTGGCCGAGGGCTTTGCCGTCGCATTTCCGAGCATCCAGTTCGACCTTCCACCGCTGCCGACTACCGCCCCGTTCGACCCGGCGGCGTTTGCGCGGACCTACTGCCAGCGATTGTTTGCCCAGGCCACCGGTCGGTACGCCCTCGTGTTCGACGATTTTCACACCCTCCGGGAGGACGGCCCGATCCCGTCGATTCTCAGTGCCTTGCTGGACGCCCTGTCCCCGTCGGTGCAGATCGTCCTCCTATCGCGGAGCCTGCCGCCGGACTTTCTGGCCGGCTGGATCGCCAAACGCCAACTGTTTCTTGTTGATCAGGCGCTCCTGCGATTTTCCGTTGGCGAGACCCACGGGCTGTTCGAACAGGTGCTGGGTGTGCCGACTACCCGCGAGCAGGCTGAGGCGATTCATGACGTGACCGAAGGATGGGTGACCGGAATGATTCTCTTACGGGAGGGAGGCCGTGCCACCGGCTCGTTCCTTGAGGGGCCGATTCAACCGTCCGCTGCGGGCGATCATTTGGCGGATTATTTGTATCACGAGGTCTACCGACGGCTGGAGCCGGCGGTGCAAGATTTCATGGTGCGGACCTCGTTCTTTGAGGATTTCTCCCTCAAATCGCCTGGCACTCTCGGCACGTCCGGCAACGCGGAGTCCATGATTCGCATCTTACTGAGGCACCATCTCGTAGTGGAGATCGCCACGGGTGAAGGACGACGCTTTCGCTACCACGCATTGTTGCGCGAGTTCCTACAGACGCGAGTTATGGCCCTTGGGGAGGGTGAACGCGGCGCACTGGTCCAGGAGGCTGCGGCCGTCCTCTTGGCCGAGGAGCGGGCGGAACAAGCCGTGGACCTGTATCTGAGTTACCGGCTGTACGAGCCCGCCATGGCGCTCATCGAGCAGATCAGCTTGGGCGCGGTGTTTCAAGGCAAGCGTATGACGCTGCGCCAGTGGATCGGCTCCATTCCGCCCGCTCGTATTGAAGGGCGTCCCTGGCTGGCGTACCTGCTCGGCGCGGGGCAAGAGTTTGTCGCGCCCCAGGAGGCGGAGGTCTGCTACCAGCGGGCGCTGCAAGGATTTGAAGCAGCGGGGGATCCGGAAGGCCAACTCCGGGCGCTCGGGTCATTGATCGTCCTGGGGTTTTGGCGCGGGCACGACTTCCGGCCGCTCAAGGAGTATACCCGGCGTGGAAGGACCCTCCTCAAGAGGTATGGGCGTACCTGTTCACCGATTGCTCGCACCCTCTTTCTCCTTGCCAGTGGTTTTAGTGCGACGTATGGTCACAATGATGCACAGCTCGGGATTCGGGCCCTTCTGGCCGCAGCGGCCCTGGCCCGGCAACACGGGCTCCTCCCCTTGTTCGTCTCCGCGATGTCCAATGTCGGGACTGCGGCCATGTACGCCGGGCAGTTTCAACTCGCCAAACGCTGTTTTACGGAAGCCGAGCAAGCCGTTCCTTTGGAGCGGTTGGATCCGATCTTCTCGAGCCAATTGCTCGGGTGTCGAGGAGTCGTCGAGTCATTTCTGGGTGAGACGGAAGCGAGCTTGGCGTCTCTGATCGAGGCGGAACGCATCTGCCTGGCCAACGGACTGGTCACCGTACTCCCGTTTGTGCAAACCAACCTGGCCCGCCATCGCATGGTGATGGGGGAGACGGAGGCGGCGGCCATCTTCGCACCCATCCGCCACCAAGTCCTCCAAGGGGGCAACCGGTATTTCGGCGCCTTCACGTTCTATTGCGAGGCGCTCGGCTTTCTCTCGACCGGACAGTTGTCTCAGGCCCTGAGCCACGTCCAAGAGGCGGATCGTCTCCTGGCGGCGTGCGGCAGCCCGTTGTTTCACAGTCTCAACAGGTATCTGGTCGGCGTGGTCTTGGGCGAGATGGGCGAGACACGAGAGGCCGAGCGGAATCTGCTGGCCGCGCTGCGCGGCCTGGAACAGAGCAACAGCCAGTTCTTTGTCTTCTGGGTCCTGCTCCAGTTGGCCAAGGTGGCCTTGGATCAGCACAACGAGAAGAAGGCCAAAGCCTATCTGGCCCGGGCGCTGAAGTTTGGAAAGACCGAAGAGTACAAAGAGGCCGATGGACTCCTTCCACGGACCAAGTCGATCCTGGTGAACCGAGCCCTGGAGTGGGGCTTGGAGCCGCCCTATGTCCGGCGGCTGATGGCGCACTGGAAGGTGACCCCCACGATCGCCCTGAAGATCCACACCCTGGGCCGGTTTGAGGTGCGGCTGCACGACCAGCCGGTGCCGCCGGAGGCCTGGAAAGGGCGAAAGACCCTGCAGCTCTTGCTGGCCCTGCTGACCTTGGGCGGCAAGCAGGTGCCCAAGAGCCGGATCAGCGACCTGCTCTGGCCCGAGGCTGAGGGGGATCGGGGCGCGACGAATTTTCATACCACGCTGTACCGGCTCCAGGCCGTGCTGGGCGGCTCGCGAAATAACGGGACCGGGATCATCACGCTCACCAGCGGCTCTGTGTCCGTGAATCCCACGCAGTGTTGGTCGGACTGCTGCGCGTTTGACGATGCGGTGCAGCAGGCCAAGCAGGCCGAGCGCCGCGGCCGGTGGAGCGAGGGGAAGCAGCATCTTGAATCGGCGCGGGCGTTGTATCAGGGCGAGTACCTGCCGGGGTTCGAGGAGGCGTGGATCGTCTCCCGACGCGAGGCGTTGCAGCGGCAGTGGCTCTGGGTCGAACAGCAACTCACAACGCCCGCAACGCCGGGGAGATAGGGCTGCTTGTCGACCCGTTCCCCAGACCTCGGTTCCGCCAAGGCCAGCCGCCCGGCGCTTCCCCGGATTCTCCTTCGGGAAGCGTGTCTGAGCCGGCTCAAGGCCGCTCGGGCTTACAAGATCATCTACATTTCAGGGCTGGCGGGTCTGGGCAAGACCACGCTGGCGCTTTCGTGGCTCAAACAGACCCGTACCAAAGCCGTCTGGCTCACGCTGGATGAGCAGGACAATGACCCAGCGGGATTCCTCCGCCTGCTGGCTGAGGCCTTTGCCGTCGCCTTTCCCCAGACGCAATTGACGCTTCCGTCTCTGCCCACCGCCGGTCCGTTCGATCCAGTCATGTTTGCCCGGAGCTACTGTCAAAAGCTGTTCTCCCAAGTATCAGGCCGGTACGCCCTGGTCTTGGACGATTGCCATTCGATTCCAGAAGACAACGCCCTTCTGTTTTCGATCATCGAGGTCGTGATCTCGCACGCGCCACCCAGCGTGCAGGTCGTCCTGCTGTCCAGAAACGCGCCCCCGACCTTTCTGGCCGGCTGGATCGGCAAGCGGGCATTGTTCCATCTGGACCAGGAGGCGCTGCGATTCTCGACCGAGGAGGTGCAGTCCCTGTTCAACGAGGTCTTGGAGGTTCCCATCACCCCGGATCAGGCCGTAGACCTCCATCGGACGACGGAGGGGTGGGTGACCGGCCTGATCCTGCTGAAAGATCGGGTGCGGCGAGCCGGGAGAGCGATCGTGGTCGAGGGGATGCCGGCATCACTCGCGGACGATCGGTTGGCCGACTATTTTTATCACGGGGTGTATGGCCGGCTGGATCCGACCACAAAGGATCTCATGGTGCGATGTTCGGTCTTCGAATCCTTTGGGATGAAGGACGCGGGTCTCATGAGCCCATCCAGCGACATCGCGTCTCGCATGCGCTTCCTGGTACGGCAGCATCTGCTCTCGGAAATCCCGAGCAAGGAGGCCACCCAGTTTCGGTATCATCCGCTGTTGCGGAAGTTCCTTCAGGATCGGGTGAGGGAACTCCCGAGCGAGGAACAACAGCACCTGGTTGAGCAGGTCGCAGCCGTGCTCCTGGCCAAGGGACAAGCGGACAAGGCCGTGGACCTGTATCTGGCCGCCGGCCAGTACGCCTCAGCCATGGGGCTCATCGAGCAGATCGGCTTGGGCGCGGTGTTTCAAGGCAAGCGGATGAAATTGCGCCAGTGGATCCGTTCCATTCCGCCCACCCAGGTGGAAGGCCGTCCCTGGCTGGTCTACCTGCTCGGCGCTGGGCGAGAATTTGAAGCGCCCCAAGAGGCGGAGGCCTGCTATCAGCGGGCGCTGCAAGGTTTTGAAACGACAGGGAATGTTGAAGGCCAGCTTTGGACGCTCGGGTCATTGATCTTCGTGGGGTTCTACCGCGCCCACGATTATCGACCGATGAAGAAATATGCCCAGCAAGGGAGACGCCTCCTAAAGAAATTTCCGGACTCCTGTTCACCGATGGCCCGTGCCTCGTTCCTGTTTGCCAATGGATTGAGTGCGATCTATGCCGAAGCGAAGCCACACCTGGGGCTTCGGTCGAGTCTTGCGGCCGCAGACTTGGCCCATCAAAATGGGCTATTCCCCCTATATATCATGGCCATGAGCTATGCCGCGAATGCGGCGCTACACAGCGGCAGACTGCAGGTTGCGAAACTCAGCTTAGCCAAGGTGGAGGACCCTGGTCTTCAGGAGCACCTTGACCCGGTCATTGCCGCTCAACCGATTTGTTTTCGAGGCTTGCTCGAATCCTTTCAAGGTGAGGCGGAACAAGCCCTGGCGTCGATGACCGCGTTGGAGAGCTTTTGCCGAGAGCACGGGCTCCTGACCATGCTCCCCGCTGTCCAAAGCAACTTGGTCCATCATCGCATCAAGATGGGACTGGGCCACACGGAAGCGGTCTCCTCGATCGAGGCCATACAGCAACAGGCCATTCGAGCGGGGAATAGACTGTTCGGTGGGTTCACGTTCTTTACTCAGGCCGTCCACCTCCTCTCCGTCGGGAAGATATCCCAGGCCCTCATCCACGCCGAGGAATCGGTGCGTCTTCTGAAAGCGTGCGGGGCACCGCTGTTTCTCAATCTATGTGTCTATATCCAGGGGGTGATTCTGGGCGAGATGGGCGAGACAGGAAAGGCCGAGCGGAACCTACTGACGGCCCTGCGCGGCCTTGAGAAGGCCAAGAGCAACTTCTACACCTTCTGGGTCCTGCTCCAGTTGGCCAAGGTGGCCTTGGATCAGCACAACGAGAAGAAGGCCAAAACGTATCTGGCCCGGGCGCTGAAGTTGGGAAAGACCGAGGAGTACAAGGAGGCCGATGGGCTCCTCCCGCGAACCAAGTCGATCCTGGTGACCCGAGCCCTGGAGTGGAACCTGGAGCCGCCCTATGTCCAGCGGCTCATGGCGCACTGGAAGGTCACCCCCACGATCGCCCTGAAGATCCACACCCTGGGCCGATTCGAGGTGCGGCTGCACGACCAGCCGGTGCCTCCAGAGGCGTGGAAAGGACGAAAGACCCTGCAGCTCCTGCTGGCCCTACTGGCCTTGGGCGGCAAGCAGGTGCCCAAGAGCCGGATCAGCGATCTGCTCTGGCCGGAAGCTGAGGGGGATCGCGGCGTGACGAATTTTCATACCACGCTGCACCGACTCCAGGCCGTGCTGGACGGTTCGCGAAATAACGGGACCGGGATCATCACGCTCACCGGAGGTTCTGTGTCCGTGAATCCCGCGCAGTGTTGGTCGGACTGCTGCGCGTTTGACGATGCGGTGCAGCAGGCCAGGCAGGCCGAGCGCCGCGGCCGGTGGAGCGAGGGGAAGCAGCATCTTGAATCGGCGCGGGCGTTGTATCAGGGCGAGTACCTGCCGGGGTTTGAGGAGGCGTGGATCGTGTCGCGGCGCGAGGCGTTGCAGCGGCAATGGCTCTGGGTCGAACAGCGGCTATAGGCTGCGCCGTAGGACGCGATTGTTCGAGGATAGCCCGGCAGAGGACTACGCCCACAGCGGTTTGGAGCGTCGTCGGAGCACGGAAGGATTATGAGATTCATCACCCTGTTATGTGCCGTGGTGGTCGTCTTGCTCACGCTGGCGAGTCCGGCAGCGGCCTCGAACGGGCTCAACCTGATCGGCTTTGGGGCCGAGTCCTACATCATGGGCGGGGCGGATCTCGCAGTTGCCCGCGACACCACCGCAACGAATACCAATCCGGCCGGGCTCGGGCAGATCGACAACCGGCGGTTGGATCTGTACGTGTCCCTCGGATTCCAATTGAATGATTTTCGTCATCAAGACACGTTCGGGAATGATGCGCTGGTCTCAAGTCCACCGGCGAAACTCGCCAATTTCGGGTACGGCCATCGCCTGGGCCGTCGCACCACGATCGGGGTCGGCCTCTTTGCGCAAGGCGGGTCGGGCATCGAGCACGACGCGCTGGAGACCGCCTTCGGCACCCGTGACGAATTGTCCATCGCCTTCTTGGTGGCGCGATTGACGCCGGCGGTGGCGGTGCAGGTCACCGACGCGCTCTCCGTGGGCGGGTCGCTGCTGGTCACCTACGCGAGTTTCGAGCAAAAGTTCTTTCCCAACACGTCCTATGCGGATCCCGACCCGACGCGGTCCTTCTTCGGCAGCGAGCTCAAAGACCTGGAGACCGTCAACGTGGGCGCCAAGCTCGGCCTGCTCTACCGCGTGAACGACCGCATCCGTGTGGGCATGGCGTATACCAGTCCGGTGCCCCTGAAGTTCGACGAGGGGCAAATGATCGCGAATATGTCGGCGGTGGGGCTGGGAAATGTGACGTACCGGTCCGTCATGGCCGAAGGCATCGATCAGCCCCAGGAACTGGGGATCGGGGTTGCAATCGAGCCGACGGATCGGTGGTTACTGTCCGGGGAGGTGAATTGGATCGACTGGTCGGGCGCCGTGAAGCGCACCACGCTGGAGGCAAGCGATCCCGACAACGCGGCCGCGCCCGCGACCGTTCGGGTCACCCAGGACCAGAATTGGCGGGATCAGTACGTGCTCGCCCTGGGCCTGGCCTACGCGCCGACCGAGCGGGCCATGATCCGGGCGGGTTACAACTACGGCCGAAACCCGGTCCCGGCCGAGACCATGAACCCCCTGCTGGCTCCCATCGGCGAGCACCACGTCACGTTCGGCGGCGGCTATCAGATGGGCGCCAAGTGGCGGATCGACGGGGGAGTCGAATACGCGTTCAAGAACGAGGTGACCTATACCAACCCCAACCTGCCCTTTGGCCCGGATGCCAAGGAATCCTACGAATTCACGTCCGTCCATATGGCGCTGAGCCGGGCGTGGTAGCGCGGTTCAGGCGAACAACAGCTCAAAATCTCGGGGAGTCAGGATACGGGTGCCGCGAAACGTTTCCATGACCAATAGGTCGTGGTCTCCGGTCACGAGATACTCCGCCTCGGCTTCCCGGGCGCAGGCCAGAATGTGATCATCGTCGGGGTCGCGGCAGGTTCGTTCTACTCGTACGTTCGGTTCGACGACCCGGTGGGCCGCCTCGCGGATGAGGCGGATCGCGCTGACGTTCTCCGCTCGTGAGGCCCTAAACTTCCTGGCAAGGACGCGCTGCACCTCGGATAGAATGAAGGGAGACGTCACGAGGAAGAAATCCCTTCGGCGCGCCCGGAACAACAGTTTGGAACAGGCCCCTTCCGTGACCAGCGCGGCAATAAGCACATTGGTGTCGAGGACGGCGATCACGAGACCGCTTTGAAGACATCATCCTCAGTCACCACCCCGGCTTTCTTTGCTTTCTGTTCAAGTTTCCTTTTGAGTGTCTTGAACTTCGCTTCCCAGAGAAACAGGCTTAGGGATTCTTTCACGATGTCGCTCTTGTTTCGCCCGGTCGTTTTCGCAAATTTGTCGAGTTCCGCCGACATGTGTTCCGGAAGACTGACCGACAGTACCGTTCTCATAGGACACCTCCCTGTATGACACTACACTACGAATCGTAGAACTGGCAAGGGATCTGTTTGTGAAAACGGAGGTCTGCAGACCGACATCTCCGTACTGAATTTTCTCGTTCCAGCAGCACTCGGGAGCGTTGAGCCCATCATTTCAGAGGTAGAGGATGTCATACGGGCCTAAGCCCGTCGGGTACTGCTTCGCCGTACGGGAGAGCCGATCCGTCAGGGTGCGGACCTCCGCGCCGGTGAAACGAGGCGATATCAGCAGAATGCCGGCGTGAGGGGTCTGGCGATGAATTGCGTCTCGGGCCAACATCACGAAGTGCCGGGCGTTGCGTGTCACAAGGCATCGACCCTCCCGGCCGGCGTAGGCGAGCTGCTCCGGATCTGCAAGCTGAAGGTTGCCAATCTCGTGGGCGCTCACGGCGTCAATACCTTTACGCCGCAGCATCTGGGCGAGGGTCGGTGACAGATCCTCATCCAGATAGAGCTTCACGTTCTGCGGATTCGGCTGGAGAGCTCGCTTGGGGAAACGTCCGGGGACGGCGTTTCGTTTTCGGTAACGAGGGCGTTGATCTCATCGGGATAGCGGCGGTAGTACAAGAAGGCCGCCTTGATCTGGGCCTCCGTCAGCCAGGGAAAACGCGCCCGCAGCGTCCGTTCGTTGTGTGAGACCGCCTTAAAGACCGCGATGACTTCCCAGACGCCCAGGCCCGTGCCAGCGATTTTTGCCTCCCGGCCGGCCGGTTCATCCGCGAAATAAATCCCGGGACAGTGCCGCATCCGCAGAGCCTCTTCGAGCAAGTCCTGTGTAATCTCCGAGAAGGAGCGGCGAGCCCGTTTGGCGATCCGGTCGATCTCGGAGCGCAGGGACTGGCGGAGCCTCAGGGTTTTGGTTGCGGTGGTCATAGTGGTCCTCCCGGCAAAGCGTAATACACTGTAACACGTTGTGTCTATCCCCTGCAACGATGTGATGATCGGAGGCCTCATCGTGGGTGGGGATGTGCCCAAGACCGTCCTGATCCGGGCGCGGGGCTGGTCATTGGGCGGGCGCCGTTCAACAACCCGGGCGTGTTGGCCGACCCCACGATGCGCCTGTACTCGGGCCGGTCCGTCATTGCGCAGAACAAAGACTTGACAGCGACTCACTCGTTGAGCAATCGCTCAAGGTCTTCGTCGGTCAGAATGCCCCGTTCCTTCGCGAGGTGGATGCAGTAGCCCTGGATTCCCTCCATCGACGTGCCGCAGCGTCTCGACCGATATGGAGATTATCGCTCCAGATGCAGTCGCTCGAGGTAGTGACGTGCCGTCAGGATACGAATTCCCCTGTACTCCTTGAGCACCAGGAGATCGTGATCTCCCGTGATCAGATACCGACCGTGCCCCTCGACCGCGCACACCAAGATCGCATCGTCATCGGGGTCTCGGCAGACCGGCTCCTGAACATTGCCGACAACTTGCAGGCTGTCGATGCGGAGCAGAGTCAGAAATCGTTCGATCTGATCATCGCGAAGATGATATTTCTGCCGCAAGCGCGCCTGCGACAACACTTCCTCGACTTCGTTCAGCAGAACGGGGGACGTGACGAGCAAGAAACGCCGATCTCGCCAGGCATCCAGCAATTCGGCCTGGGCTCCTCGGCGCATCAGGAGCCCGCTGACAATCTGGTTGGTGTCAAGAACGACTCGATCCACGCCGCTTGGCCCGAACCTCAGAGACCGCGGAGCTCACGTCCTTGACGACCTCCTCTTCCGAGACGGGCGGGAGACCGGAACGAATCTCGTCAATGACTTGAAATCGGGCCTCGCGTTCCTGGATCAGTCGTTGAAACTCCTCCGCACTGATGATCCCCGCAACCGGGATCCCTCCCTTCTCCACCAGATAGCGGGTGTGTCGGGCCTGGACGTTCCTGAGGATCTCGCCGAATCGGGTGCGGGCCTGGAGGGCCGGGATTTTCTGCGTGGTATCCACGTGCTTTTTCATCGCCATTTCCTCGAGTGAGAACTCATGAGTACTATACAGAACTAATTAGTCATGGTCAAGGCGGACGCTACGCACGCATAACGGTACGCCGTACCCTTCCGAACCCGCCTCCGGCAATCAAAAACCTTGTAAGAGGTTTGTAAGACGGACTCTGGTATAAGTCGCCCTCATTATCGATCCGTGAACGATCCGATGTTGCACCCGCCGCACGATCGGTGGTGGCCGCATTCGGAGCAGGAGAGTGGTGTTGACGACATCAGCAGAGACCGTAATCGCGCCCGCGCTCGCGATCCGCACGCTCGGCACCTGCGAAATTCTGCTCCGCGGCGATGTGGTGCCGAATGAGGCGTGGGACGATCCAAAGGACCTGGAACTGCTCTTGGCGCTCGTCACCCTGGACGGACGGCAGGTCCCGCGCGCCGAACTGGTGGAACTGGTATGGCCTGATCTGGACGACGACCGCGGCGTAACCGAATTCTATGCGGCCCTTCACCGCCTGCAAACGGCCCTGGGCCGACCCGAGAGAAAGGGGCCGGGATTCGTGACCATGGTCGGGGCACGGGTGTCGCTCCATCCCATGTTCTGTTGGGCCGACTGCTGGGCGTTCGAGGAGGCGGTCCGCCGCGCCCATCGCCTGGAAGTGTTCGGGCAGCGTTTCGCAGCCCGCGCGCGGCTGGAGGAGGCGAAGAGCCTCTACAAGGGGGAGTATCTGCCGGCGTGGGACGGCGTTCCGTGGGTCGAGGCCAAGCGGCATGCGTTGGATCGACAATGGCGCTGGGTGGAGAGACAACTGAGCGCGGCGTAGTTGTCAACAAGAGTCATTGGCAAGTGAAAGCTGCTCCATGCCCAGTGCAAAGCGATAGTTGAGTCCGCCTTTGGGCAGATCAAGCAGGTGCGCGGCTCATGGAAGTCCTTCTTGCGCGGGGTGGAGTAGGTCCGGCGAACCATCGCTCCAAGGGGCATCGAGCGTATCTGAACTGGGCGAGCGGAGGACTCGTTGATACTCAGCCTGCGTGCAGGGTGCCGGGTGGGCAGCGCAAAGTGATCCTGATGGAACCGTGGGGGCGGAGAAAATGAAAAGGATATTATCAATTCTGTGTGGTCTTACCACGATAGGAATAGGTTTGATCAGTTCCGCCTACGCTGGAGACAGCGTTGCCCCCGCAGCTCCGGTAGGGTTACAGGCGACAAGCAGCTCATCAGGGTTGCTACTCTCCTGGAGTCCACCAACGACCAATGCCGATGGCACGCCATTGAGCGATCTTGCCGGATACCAGATCTTCTTCGGGACAAGCTCGGGCAGTCCGAATTACTTAGAAACTATGTCTGATCCAAGCGCCACAGGATTTGTTATTGGTGTCAATGAATATAACCTACGGTATCAGCAAGGTTATTACTTTAGAGTGCTGGCCTATGACGCATCTGGCAACCGAAGTACTTCCAGCAACGAAGTCTTCATAACTAGTGCTCGCGACCCAGCCTGGGGGTTCGCTGACTTGCACGCCCATCAGTTCGCTAATCTTGGGTTTGGAGGACTGATGCTCTGGGGAGCACCATTTAGTCCCGATGACAATATTGCGACCGCGCTCCCCTACAGTGACTTCTTTCCGGCAGGACTTGATACCGTCCAGGGGATCGGCGGTGCTCCCGCTCCACTTATACCCCAATTGCCTTCGTGGCGGCCAGGTTGTCCCCCGCCTCACTTCCCGTTTTTGTGTTCGGGAGTCTACATCCATGGGCCATTGGGAACGCTCGACACTCTAAATACCTTTCTTACGGTTGGTCTCTATGGTCTCCCTCCTTTTGGTCATGGTCGTCTCCAGCACAACGTGGGAGGTGGGATCGACGAGCCTCCCCATTACGATATTGTGGGGAATCTGGTTGATCCTGCACCAGAACTTCCCTTCGACGGGTGGCCCGCCCATGATGTCCTTACTGCCCAGCAGATGTACTACCGGTGGCTGGAGCGCGCCTGGCGGGGGGGCGAGCGGCTAATGGTGATGCTGGCCGTTAACAACCAAACACTTTGCCAAGCCACCTTCCACCTACGGGCTTTCGGCTGCGAGGACATGCCGGCGATCGAGCGCCAGGTTCAGGCTGCCAAAGATCTCGAGGCGTTCATTGATGCGAAGTCCGGTGGACCGGGGCAGGGCTGGTTCAGGATCGTTTATTCAGGCGCCCATGCGCGCAGAGTTATCAGTGAGGGCAAGCTGGCAGTCGTGCTTGGAATCGAGGCGCCGAGCCTGTTGGGCTGTAAGAAGGACGGCGACTGCACAGAACAGCAGGTTCGCGACGGCGTGCAACATCTCTATGACATCGGCGTCCGACATGTCTTTCCGGTGCACAATGCCGACAACGCGTTTGGTGGAACTGCCCTGTATAATGAGGTTTTCGACGCCAACAACGCGGTCATCACCGGCAAATTCTGGGATTTAGCAGGCTGCCCAGAGGACCTCGGCATGGAGTTCCGGGTAGGTTGGCGAGACACGGCCCACGATCTTGGGTCAGCTGCCGCAATCGCATCTACCTATTGGACAGGGCCATTCAACGCCGCGGCACTCTATGCACTATCTGAATTTGGTCTGCCTCCCCGAGGTCCGACTGGCCCGCACTGCAACGCTCGTGGATTGACGCCTCTCGGAGAAGTGCTGGTCGACGAGCTCATGAACCACCATATGCTCATTGACGTTGACCACAGCTCGACTCTGACCACCAACGCAATACTCGATCGCGCCGAGACGGCGAACTATCCCGGAATCGTTTCGGGGCACACCGGCATCCTGAGTGTTAGCAATGGTGAAAATCGCCACGAAGGGCAGAAGACTGACGAGCAGATTGATCGAATCCGCGACCTCGGTGGCCTTGTCGGCGTAATCCTTCACCAGGGTGGGCACAACCGCATTGTCCAGTATAACCGTAGTGATGGATCCGTCCCATTCGTTTGCAATGATTCCTCGGACGCTTGGCTACAGGCCTATCTCTACGTGGTCGACCGGATGAACGGTGGAGCCGTTGCAGTCGGCTCCGACTTCAATGGCTTCGCAGGAATGCCTGCTCCCCGAGCGGATCCAGTCTTCTGTGGCGGGGAAGTCGGACAGTTTCCTCTCGTGAGCTACCCGTTCGATGGCTTCGGTGGCTCAGGCCCACAATTCGACCGACAGCAGATCGGTGAGCGGGTTATTGACTACAATTACGAGGGGATGGCCTCGGTGGGTCAGCTTCCCGATTTCATAGAGGAGGTGCGCCAGCTACTTCCGCACGACGACGATCTGAATGCGCTGTTCAACTCCGCAGGGGCCTACGTGCGGATGTGGGAGAAAGCTGAGGACGAGACGCCGCCAGTGGTTTCGTGTTCGCCTGTGCCTTCGGGCTGGCAGCTGGACAACTTCTCCGTCGTCTGCAGAGCGAACGACTGGCCGAGTGGTCTCACGCAACTGTCGGAGGGAAATTTTACACTCAGCACGGCCGTTGAGCCTGGGGTCGTGGACTCCGCCGCACAAACCAGTTCACGCATAGTTTGCGACAGACAAGGAAATTGCACGACGGTTGGCCCGTTCGTGGCGATGATTGACCGCAGGGCAGACCTTGTGGTCACGTCGGTGAGTAATCCGCCAGCGGCGGTTGCGGTCGGTTCGAGCTTTGTCGTGACCGATACTGTACTCAATCAGAGCGGTTCGCCTGCTGGTACATCGGTCACGCAGTACTATTTGGTGCCGGTATGTCCAGCAATTTGTCTGGTTGAAAGGTTCCTGTTGACGGGGGGCCGGGCTGTCCCCAGCCTGGCCCCTGGCGTTCCCTCCACTGGCGCGGTCAGTGTGACCATTCCCGCAACGATGACGCTCCGTACGTACCGCCTTCAGGCGTGCGCCGATGACACATTCGCCGTGGCCGAGAGCAATGAGGACAACAACTGCGTCTACGCAGGGAGGACGATCAGCATCGCACACGCAGTCGCCGTGGATGCGCGGGCGCTGGCGGTGGCGACGTTTGGGCTGGACGCCTTGGGGACGGCGACCTTTGCGACGAGCACGGTGCAGAGCTTCCAGTTGGCGCCGGGGAGCTACGGGTTCTGCACCACGATCTGCGGGGCGCCGGGCTTTGGCTTTACGGTGACGCCCGCGGGCCTGGTGGACTATGCGCCGGCGTTGGACGGGGTGTTGAGCGGGCGGGGGACCGCCACGCTGACCGTCAATGGCGCGGCGATCGGCATTGATGCGCGGGCGCTGGCGGTGGCGACGTTTGGGCTGGACGCCTTGGGGACGGCGACCTTTGCGACGAGCACGGTGCAGAGCTTCCAGTTGGCGCCGGGGAGCTACGGGTTCTGCACCACGATCTGCG